>DGDD01000198.1 GCA_002385265.1 Chitinophagaceae bacterium UBA3961 | reverse complement strand
AGTTCTTTTTGGAACTGCTTTTCTATTTTATTAATCTACAATCAACAATTTACATCCGTACTTGGTGCTCGTTTTATGCGGTTCATTGTTGTCACCAGTACAATAGGTCATACCCGCTTTTAGTTCAAACTTTCTTCCGTCTTCCAGTTCAGTCAACATTTTACCATCGTAACAAAAAATTATATGACCTTTTGTGCACCAATGATCTGCGATATATCCTTCTGAGTATTTCACTTTCCTAATTCGAATGGTACCCATCTGAAAGGTTTTCCAATAGGCAACACCCGATTCGCCCTTGTGGGGCTGCCATGGAATTGAGTCCCAAGGAATTGTTTGAAAGGGGAAAGAAGCTAGTTCCATGCTATTCTCAGTTATGAATTAACCCAGGCATCTCTGTCATCAGGAGAGAATTTCCAAGGTGCAAAATTATTTTCTACATTACTAAACATACTGTTCCATTCCTGTGGAGCATTGCTATCTTCCATTATCAATGCTCTGCGCATATCAATTATAATTTCCAATGGAGAGATTGAGACAGGACATGCTTCCACGCAAGCATTGCAGGTTGTACAAGCTCTCAATTCTTCTACAGTAATAAAATCGTGAAGTAACGTTTTCCCATCAGGAACAAAGGATCCATTTTTATTGATGTTTTCACCTACCATTTCGAGGCGATCTCTTGTTGCCATCATTATTTTTCGAGGCGACAAAGCCTTTCCGGTTAAATTAGCCGGACATTGCGAGGAACAGCGTCCACATTCTGTACAACTATAGGCGTCCAATAAGTTCTTCCAGGTTAAATCCATCACATCTTTAGCCCCAAATTTCCCGGGAGCTGCCGCATCTGTAGGTGCCAACTCGGGTTGCATGGCATAAAGTACTTCGTTTTGAACCGAGGGCATGTTTGTTATTTTACCCGGTGTCTCCAGTCTTGCGAAATAAGCATTCGGAAAAGCGAGGATAATATGTAAATGCTTTGACCATGGTAAATAATTCAAGAATGCAAAGATTCCTAGAATATGCAACCACCAACAAGTTCTCTCTAATACAATTAGTGAAGTGCTGCTCCAAGTGCTGAAGGCGGAAACTAAATAGTTCGAAACAATGAATCCACCGGTTTCATGGTATCCTTCAACCCCTTGTAACTGCAAACTTCTATCGGCAGCATTCATGGTTAAAAACAAACTCATGAGTACAATTTCAGTAACCAAAATAATGGTAGCGTCTGATTTGGGCCAACCAGTTAAGTCGCGGCTCACCAAGCGTTTAACCTTTATACCATATCGTCTAGTTAGAAAAATTACACAAGTAATTAATACACCCAAAGCCAACAACTCAAAACTATTGATCAAAAAGGTGTAAAACGACCCCAGCACAGGCAAGAATAAGCGATGCGTTCCTAATATACCGTCCAAGAAAATTTCAAGTACTTCAATATTAATGATTAGAAAGCCGGCATAAATGATGAAATGTAAAACAGCAACCATTGGATTTTGGAACATTTTCTTTTGTCCAAATGCCAATAGAAACATGTTTTTCCATCTTTCTCCACTGCGATCGCTAAAGTTGGCATCACGGCCCAGGAGAATGTTTCTTTTGATTTGACCGGCTTTTTTCGCAAATAAGAAGATGGCCAATCCGGCACTCAGCACAAACAATCCTTGTTGCAAATAATGCATAACTGATACATTTAGAGGACTAAGATAATAGTTTCCTAACAGTTATTCGTATTTTGTAAAACCCTTATTTTATAGGAAATCCACGATTTTGCGCTTCACATTATTGTCGCGGTATATTTTTCGATGACCTAACCCTTTTGTAATAAAAAACTCCAAATTCGGGTGTTGGTCTTCTTTCACTTTAAGCGCATCAGACAAGGGTGTGAGGTCATCGTCTTCATCGTGTAACCAAAGTCCGGTAGCTTTAATGTGATGCATGGCCCTACGAACTGAAAAATGATCTGCATACACCCCAGCTTTTTCAAATATAAGTTGATCAAACTCTTTTCTAACTTCCTGCGATAGGTCTAAAAATTTGAAAAATGTATCAATTGCAGTGGTGGTTTCAGTTGCAGGAGCAATGAATACGGCTTTGGTTGATTCATCATGGCTTACAAACTCCAGAAAATGTGCTAGTGCCAATCCCCCAAAGGAGTGCGCCATAAACTTATTGATTGGACCGTACAGTCGATCAATAGTTTTTATGGTTTCGATATACATGGGAAGTATGATTCTTTTTCCGTCCGATTGGCCATGCGCCGGCGCATCGAAAGCCAATACTTCATAGCCTTTCTTTACAAATGCACTAATATATCGATCAAAGTTTTTAGAAGCAGATTCAAAGCCATGAATGATCAGAACTTTGTCTTTACTAGGATGATTAAAGCGATGCCCGCGAATAGTGGTGTTTGCGTCTAATTTGAAACTGAGTTTTTCCCCTTTGGAAAAGATAGGAGGGGTTTTCTTTTTTGGCTTTCTAAAAGGCGTACTGAATAGTGCAAATGCTTTTTTTGCGGCTCTTTTTTTTGAAACAACTGCTAATAAATTGAGCCTTGCCCTCAAATAGTTTACCACTAATTTTTGTGCTAATTTCATTGCTCAAAGTTACGGTATGAGAATTGGAATTTTTGGAACAGGCAATATTGCAACTGTTTTCGGCACTCTTTTGAAGAATGCAGGGAACGATATTGATTTTATTTATGGACGTACCCCGGAAAATGCAGATGAACTTTCAAAACAGCTCGGAGCCAAAGCGATCGTCAATTTGAATGAAGTTCCAAACGGTTCAGATATTTGGATTCTTGCCGTATCCGATGCGGCATTAACTCCTCTTGTATCGTCGTTACCGCCTTATTCAGGCATCGTTGTTCATACGGCCGGCTCTATTCCTCAAACAATATTTGAGGAGAAATTTTCAAATTATGGAGTCTTGTATCCGTACCAGTCTACGCGAAAAGAGCGAAAACCGAACCCGCCAATTCCTATATTCATAAATGGAAATTCACCCAAAGTAATAAACAGCCTAGAAGCCCTTGCCAATCCATGGGCGCTGTCGGTAACGGTGGTAAATGATGAGCAACGATTGAACTACCATTTGGCAGCTATTGTAGCGAATAACTTCACGAATTATATTCTTATTCAGCTTCAAGAATTTATGAGGGCTAAGAACTTGGATTTTGATTTAGTAATGCCATTACTACAAGAAACACTCGACCGGTTGAACAAAGGGCCCGCTAATACCTGGCAAACCGGACCTGCCATTCGAAAAGATGAAGTTACCATTCAAAAACATTTGGACTTAATAAAAAATGAGGAACGCTTACATGAAATGTATGCATTCCTCACCAATGCTATTAAACACTATTTCAAAGTATAACTTATTTCTTCGTTTTCTTCGATTTCTTTTTAGGGAAGTATCGTTCTTCGATAATGTCAATATGATGATTACAATGCCCTGCAGCAATGAATCCCAATGCTGCAACGCTGATTGGGTTGTTGCTGGCTATTCCTACCGATTGAAGCTGCTCATTGGTCAAGCCTTGAAAGAATAGTTCCGTTGCTTTACGCAGTGCCAAAAACTCGGCACACAGATCTTCCCAACTTTTATGAGTAACCGGGGCGTTTTGTGCCCAGTGATTTTCATCGAAACCGAATTGAGGATTAGGGTCTTTTCGAGAGAACCACAAAGCTCTAAAGATAAACACGCGTTCAGTATCAATCATGTGTTGAATCAATTCTTTGATTGTCCATTTTCCTTCTGCATAAGCATGACCCGATTTTTTTGCAGAAATTGATTTCAAACATTTTTTTAGTCTTTTGGTATTTCCTGCCAATGCTTTTAATAAATGATCGTCTCCGGCTTTGCCTAAATAATTATTGAAGAACTCCGGAACTGATAACTCTTTTCGCGAAATCATTGTTTTTTATTTTAAAGGTAGTTTTTTAGGATTTTTTCCAATGTTAAATTTTAGGCATAAAAAAAGGCAAACCATGTTTGCCTTTTTTAGGATACTTTATTTTCTAGTTCTTTTTGGTTTTAAGGGTCGGCT
>DGDD01000136.1 GCA_002385265.1 Chitinophagaceae bacterium UBA3961 | reverse complement strand
TAACAATTAATAATTAATAATTGGGGACCCCGCGTGAAATTGCCGTTCGTGCATTGTAAAAAATACTATTATCAATTTCGTATCCAGTATTTGTATATCCATATTCCTTATTCTAAGGTATTTTACAGCCACAGTGTGCCCTCATTATTAATTATTAATTGTTAATTATTAATTGCTCTGTATTGCGTTTCTCACCATCTTCCCCCACTCCTTAATCTCTCCTTCTTTCCAATTACCGTTTGAATTCGCTCCGGGAACAAGCATTGAGCAGGTTTCAACTTTATCACTCAAACTCCAACATACCCAGCTTAAACCCTTTGCATTCATCCAATCTAAAAACTCTTTCCAACTGGCTTGATCAATGGGACCATCCCCTGTTGCTTCCATACCCGCGCATTCAGATATAAAAATGGGTAAACCCGCTTTGATGGCTTCGTCGGTTCGATCACGCAACCACTTTTTATGAGTGCCTGCATAAAAATGCATTGTATACATTAAATTGATATACCCTTTAATTGGATCTGCCGCAGGAAGCTGCACATCTTGATCCCAACGTGGAGAACCAACCAAAATCACATTATCAGGGTCATTCTTACGAATGGCCGCTATTACCTTTTCGGAGTAAGCTTTTACTTCGGGCCAGGTTTCATAATCGGGTTCGTTGAAAATTTCATAGATAATATTATCATACCCTCCGTACTTCTTAGAAATGCGATCGAAAAAGTCAATGGCCTCTTTCTCATGAATATTATGATCGTGCCAGTCGATGATCACATATACACCCTTCTTAATGCAAGCATCAATTACAGCCGTCATGCACTTCTCTGAAGTATCTTTATTCTTTAAATAACCCAATTCATTCAATTCAATACCCATGGAAGCTCTGATCACATTCGACTTCCAATTATCTACCAAAAAATCCACTGCTCCTTTATTGTAAAATCGCGGCCATAGGTTATGCCAGCCAAAACTCACACCACGCAACTGCAGAGGGTTTCCCATTTTGTCTACTAACTGAGTTCCACTTACACTGAGTGCGCCGCTTTGCTTCACTACTTGCGTAAAAGATGCTAAGCTTGCAAAAATCGCTATGGCTATCAGAGAGGCTTTTTTCATTGTGCTGGTTTTAGGTCTGATTCAAATATAGTATAAGGATCGTTATAGAATTTTATAAAATCGGGTACTGAAGCATGACCCGGATAGGGCGCATAAAAATGTGTAGCACTATACATATCGTTTCTCCATACCAATACATAAGTGATCGGCAAATTTGAATCTTTCAGAAGAGGAAGTAAAACAGTGGTATACCAATCGTTCTTCACAATAGATTCTAAACCGGTTTCAGTAAGTGCAATCAACTTATTGTACTCTTTCCCAACTTCCCCCAAAATCTGCAACTTCTTCTTGGCAGCTTCAATATCGTATTTACCATACCTGCCCAAATCGTTGTAGTTGTCCATACCTACCAAATCAACATAGTCGGGTCCGGGAAAATCTTCCAAATAGGCTTGTTTCGATTGAAAACTGCAATCAGGAGAATAAGCATAGATAAACTGATGCACATTTAAACTATCTCTAAGGTATTGAACCGTAAACTGCCAGAGCTGTTTGAACTCTTCAGCTGTACGGTGGGTTCTCCCCCACCAAAACCAAGAGCCATCCATTTCATGAAAGGGTCTAAAAATCATGGGTACGGGCCTTCCATCTTTTCCTTTAACAGATTTCACAAACTCTGCAATCACTTTCAATTTTGCTTTGAATACCACATTAAACGGGGCGCCGGGCAGTATTTCGGGAACCGCCAATTTCGAATACCCTTCTTCCCAGTTAAATCCATTTCCTTTATCGGTGCCATTCAAGGCCAAAACCGGATTGGCAGCATGCCACGCGATGGTAACTACCCCGGCTCTATCATAAGTGTCGGCCATCAGTTTTCGCATTTGTTTGATGCCTCGGTCTTTTTTATCCGGATCCTTCTCATCAAACATCATAAAATCAAAACCAATCACCGCAGGATTAGAACCGGTTACCAACTTCACATCGCTGGTATTCTTGCAGTCTTCCCAACCATGGCCATATTCACGCGCATGTTGATGACCGAACAACACCCCTTTGCTTGACCAGCTTTTCAACTTGTTGTACAAGCCAACTGTTTCATCGGTAGCCGCCCGATCAATGAGCTGAGCATTTGTGAAAACAAAGAGCAACAGAAAGAATCCTAAGCAATATCCATTCTTCATTTGTTCATGGTTTTTACGGTTTATAAACGAACCTTACAAATGAATCCAAATGCAAATAAGGCATCTTCAACAGTTTGCTTCTTTTATTTTTTCTAGAAAAGAAAAGCAAGCACCATTTGCAAATAACAATGCTTGCTTTATTTCATGTTACGATTCATATTATTGCTTGGTTACAACCAAATATACGGCAGAGCGCGCAGGAATGCTCACTCGAATCCCGCTGGTTGTAGAAGCAGAATACGGCAAAATATCTTTATAGTTTGCCGGGCCACCTGAAGCATAGGTGGTGGTAGCTCCATTCACCAATACCTTTCTTGAGAAAGAACCATTATCGGTACCTCCTGTAAGTGTATAAAAATAGAACTTGCTTCCTTTTTTAAAGTTCTTGATGTTCACTTCAACAGTAGCAGCAGTTGAGCCTTTGTTCACCAAAGCCACACCTGTTTCGCCTGAGGTAAAAGAGGAAGCATAGCTTATCACATTTGCATTGCTTGAACTAGAACTTACTAATCTGTCGCCGAGGTATTTTTTGAAGAAGTACATGTGGTAATAGGCAGGGCGCGGATTCCATTTCGGAACACCATCCGGTTCATCACCCTGATTAAACAAGCCATGATCATTACCATTAGACCAGCCGTTGGCCATATCCCAACGAGCGGTCATTCCTAATTTATTCTTCAAACTTTCTCCAATCACCATTACTGCATGTAAGCCATTTATATTCGATACTTGTTGCATTTGACCTTGACTGGTAATATTCCACTCCGTCATAGCAATGGGTTTTTGTGTTAGACCCGCGCCGGTGATCTGAGCTTTCACATAATCGGTCATGGTTGCTGTTTCAGTGATCGGAGTATTCAAGATAACATCAGCATCGGCATTGGTTTGAAAGGGTGTATAGTAGTTGTGTACGATATGAAAATCGGGGGCATTACCCGCTGCAGTAAAAAGACCACTGTTCCAACCTTTAGCTGTATTGGACCACCAAGTTTGCGGCGCCGATTCAGAAGTAACAGCACCCAAGTAGATGGTCTTTCCAATTTCATTGGCCGCTTTTCTCATTGAATCGGCAAAAATTTTAAAGTGCTGTCCGTATAATTGACCTGTTAGAAATTCTGGTTGGCCATCTTTATTATTCGCGGTATTGATTCGGTAACCGGCTTCCCAGTTTCCATAGTTTTCATTTCCAATTTCCCAATACTTGGTTCTACCATTATCAAACCTCACCCAATCGGCCGCTAAATGAGCAGCAGCAGCGGCAGGGTTTGGGCCTGTTCCGTAACGAGCATAGCCATAGTTTACCACAATCATACCTGTGTTACCGGTTTGTTGAAGCATATTGTAATAGTTCTCTACAGAGAAGGTCCAGTTTTCTGCATTCTTACCATACCAATAACCAGCGGCAGTACTGGTGCCATTGTCTTGCACCAATTGATCGGGTGCGTCTGCTGGTTTTTGATCTTTCAGAGCATTCCAGAAGAAAACATCGCTAATACTACCACCCGGAAAACGAATAATATGTGGATGAAGGGTAGTAATATGATCCATCAAACTCGACTCCGTTACAATTTGGCCCATCCACAAATTGGAATTGTCGCTTGCCAAAGAGCGAGGAATTTTAGTAATCACCACACTTCTATCAATGGTAACCGTTACTCCTGCTGCTGCAGGAACCGAACTTGGTTGAAAACTTGAGGGTGCCGTAAAACTTTTCGCTTGCCAATCGTCAAGGAAAAATCCGATGGTATTAGCAGTTGTTGGATCTACCTGCGGCTTAACTGTAGTAGTATCTTCTGTTGTGCCACCACCACCACCGGTACTTGTAGTAGACTTTTTACAAGAAAAGAATCCGGCTAATGCCACCATGATCAATGCAGAAATTATTTGTTTCATAAGTTCGTTTTAAGAAGCGAATATTCGCTGTTGTATTTTAAAGCAGCTTTGTTTTGATCAATTAGTTTTATCAATCGTTGAACAGAAGCATGTGAATTCAATCCATCAGGCTCTGTATTCATACAGTAATCCAATAATTTTTCTATTGTGCTAGTGGCCACATGAATTCTTGTATCAGATGACGCATAATAAATAAATACGGTTTCATCTTCATCTACAATCCAACCATTTGAAAATACCACATTACTTACGTCGCCAATTCGCTCCATTCCAACAGGTGCTAAAAAATAACCCGCCGGTTTGTAAATCACTTTTGAAGGGTCTTTAAGATCTGTAATAAACAAGTACAATACATATCTTAAACCGGCGGCCGTATTTCTAACTCCATGGGCTAAGTGAAGCCAGCCCTTAGTAGTTTTTATGGGAGCAGGCCCCAATCCGTTCTTCATCTCCGAAACAGTATGGTACTGCTTCGGGTCAATAACCTTCTCTGATAAAACTATTGCCGGATCAATGCAATTACTCAGCCCAAATCCAATGCCACCTTTGGTTCCGGCCTCAATAAAATTATCTTGAGGACGGGTATAAAATGCATACTTCCCTTCAACATATTCAGGATGAAGCACTACGTTGCGTTGTTGGGGAGAATTTGTTTTCAAATTGGGAAGGCGTTCCCATTCTACCAAATCTTTAGTTCTTGCAATTCCACACTGAGCAATGGCAGCCGACTGATCACCGGCGGGCGCAACCGGATCTTTTGATTCTGAACAGAAAATCCCATAGATCCATCCGTCTTCATGCTCAACCAGCCGAACATCATAGATATTCGTTTCGTTTTCCAGAGAAGGAATTTGAACCGGGTAGTCCCAGAACTGAAACCCGTCAATACCATTTTCGCTTTCAGCAATTGCAAAAAATGATTTTCTATCAGCACCTTCAACACGAGCCATTAATATATACTTGTTATTCCATTTAATGGCACCGGCATTAAGTACTGAGTTGATTCCGAAGCGTTGAATCAAAAATGGATTTGAATCTAGATTCAAATCGTAACGCCAAAACAAAGGCGTATGCTCCGATGTAAGCACCGGATGTATGTATCGATGAAAAATTCCGTTTCCGGATTCTTCTCTTTTATTTTGCTTGCACAATAACGCTTCGTGGTCTCTTTTGAGAACCTGCCAGCGCTGCTGGAACTGTTGTTGCATGAATACTTTTTCGTTAAAATCAATCTTCTAATTTGTCCCACCAGGTGCGTTTCAGGATCAGAACGATTACCACCAATATGGCAAGTGTAATAAAAAGAGGAAGATGCATTGATAATACCAGATACATCGGCAGAATGGTCATGCAGAGTTGCCCAACAATGCCAAGTGCAACATTGAATAGGTCAAGAAGCATACTCGTATTGGGCTTGAATTGGGGATCTTTGTCTTGAACTTTTTTTAGCACCGGTTTCCAGCAACCCCATGGCTTTACGGTTGTATAAAATTTATGAAGCACCGCTTCTTCTGTTGGAGGCGCTGTATAGGTTCCAACAATACTTGCAAAAAGCGAGATAAGGAACAGTACTGGAAAATAATAGAGAAACTCGATACCGGAGAAAAAACGAGAAAACACAAGCGCTCCAATAGTACCTGTTAGCATTCCTATAAAAAAACCGTTTGCATTGAAGCGCCACCAGTACCATTTCAACACATTCGCTGCAATGTATCCACCATACAAGCCGGATACAATCCATTGTATAATACTGTTTACATCTTTCGCGAAAAGTCCAATTAGAATACCTAGAGCTACTACTATGATTCCTACTAAATAATTAACAGTGATGATTTTCTTGTCAGACGGATTTTTAGCGAAGTATTTGAGATAAATATCATTTACTATATAGGCCTGTGCTGCATTCAACGTACCGGAAAAAGTACCCATGAATGCACCTAAGAGTCCGGTGAGCACCAAACCTAAAATTCCGGCGGGAAGAAAATTGTTAATTGCTGCAGGTAGTACTCGTTCAAAATCAACTTGACCATTACCGTCGCTAAGATTCAAAGAATGGTAATACAACAATCCTAATACAGTTAAGCCAATTACCATTAAGTAACGAATAGGCAGCAGAACAATTGAAACAAAGCCGGTCATTTTAGAAGCTTCTTTTGGCGATTTTGTGGAGAGAATCTTCTGCATGTCGTACGTTGGCGGAGGGCCAGCGGCCGCGGCGAAGCTTCCTTTGAACAACATCATCATAAATAGCAAACCGAACAATCCATAACCATCGTCTGCAATTTTTTTATTGGCTTCTTCAATAATACCCGACCAATTCAAGTTCAAATTCCACCCAAAAAAAGGGTCTTTCCAACCGGAAGGCACCTGAAGTGGTTGGTCTTTTAAATGCGTCATGGCTATCACTGCAATTGCAATACAACCAATGGTCATAATAGCATACTTAATAACATCACCAATTACAATGCTGTGCATTCCACCTAATATCGAATAAAACATCGCAAACAGCGTAAATACAATTCCGTAGAAATGCGCTACATAGTTAGGCGATACATCGAAAGGCACATATCCTTTAACATACTCCCAGGGAACAACTATTTCAATGAACTTTCCAAGTCCTATAAATCCATAAGCCAGAAAACCCAAACAGCCGATCAAGGCAAAAGCTACAATAATACTATGAGAGCCTTTCACTCCTTTTCCAACCGAACCGAAGCGAGTTTCCAACCATGCAGCACCGGTATTGGCATTCGAACGACGAAGCCACTTTCCGATGTACATCATATTATAGACCTGATTGAATACCGGCCAAAGCCAAGGTATCCAGATACTTTTTAAACCATAAACAAAACAGAGGGCTACCATCCACATCGTACCACTGATATCGAACATATCAGATGCATCGCTTAAACCAAGCATGTACCATGGAAGCTTTTTACCCCCCATCAGATACGATTCTTTGTTCTGACGGGCTTTTTTACGGAGAAACCAACCCAACATCACCATACTAATCAAATAGAATAGTATTATGAGTGTATCGTAGATAGTTAGTTTCATTGGAAGGTTTGAAATAGCAGTGCTACAAGATACAAAAAAACTAGATGCAGGCTGAAGAATCAGCCTGCACTTTATGGTTTGACCACTGTTTTGTTTTCTATAACAAACCAACCATTATTGACCCAAAAAATCTTAAAGAACTTCTTGCTTTACTGAATAACTTTATGATATGCAGATAAAACTTGTTAATAATTTATGTTTCAAAAGTCAGGTCGCTCCAACAAGAAGTAACGCATCCTTTTTAAACAGTTTCTATTTTGCGAACATGATATTGTCAAAGTAAACAGTCTTACCATCCTCAAAAATTTGGAAGGTTACATTGTTTACAGATGTAACACCAGGATAGTTCGTAACCAAATCAAATTTGAAATAGGTCCATTTGTTAGCAGGAATTGTAATTACTTTTTGATTTCCCCAGTTGATCCAGAATTGGAAGTTCTTATCAACATCTGCACCTTTTGCCCAGAATGAAAATGTTTTATAGCCTGTAATATCAATACTACCACCATTGCCTAATTGCATACCGCCCCAAGAACCTGTTGCATCATACGCCGCTTTCATAGCACTGGTACCGGTAATTTTATCATCAGTAGAAGCGGCATAATTTCCGCCCCAGCCCCAGTTCTCAAATCCATTGTCGAGTTGATCACTAAATACGGTTTTTGCAGCATTTACATTTACAAATTCCATATCTGTTACACGTTCACCCGATGCGTTGGTTACTTTTAACTTCCCTCTTGAAAGAGTGGTTAAAGGCATCTTTAATACCAATTGCTTTCTGGATTTTGAAACAATGGTACACGCAATGCTCGTACCATCAAAAACCACTGCCGTTACATCGTCCAGGTTGTTACCGGTTAAGGTAACTGTTGAGTTGGACTGAAAATCAGTAGGGAAAGCTGTTGTGATATTGGGTAAGGCAATTACAGAAAATGGAACAGTTAAGGTTTTTCCGGCGGCATTGGTGAAGATTACATTTTGAGGTCCGCCAAAAGCAGTATCCGGCACTCTAAAAATCAATGCTGAATCAGTATTTAGAGTTGGTATGAAAGAAGCCGGCACATTGTTCTTATCAAACACAATGCTTCTAATTTGTCCAATGCCTTTTCCATTCAGGGTCACAACTTGACCTCCGGCAGCAGAACCCGGGTCTATTGTTCCTGATGACATATTACCAACACTTACATCAGGACTACCATCGCCGTCTTTTTTACACGAAACGAAGGTAAAAACGGCAAGTACTGATAAAATAAATAGAGGCTGTACGAGCTTTATAAGTATTTTTTTCATGTTATTTTTTTTCAATGATAACAGCAATCAATTAATAGTAAGGAATAGCAGGTTTTGCTAATTCCGGATCTTGTAAAACTTCCCCGGCCGGAATGGGCAAGTGCATGTAATTCTCAGTGAAGGTTACGTAGTTGGGGAAATCAGCCGTTCCTCTATTCTGAGCTTCGATAATTTGTTTGGCTTTCGCAAATCCTTGGCGTTGAATATCAAACCAATAATCTCCCTCAAAAGCAAATTCTACGCGACGTTCGTGCATAATATCGTCTAGTGTAATGGATGTTTTTGGAGCTAACATCGCTCTTTGTCTTACTTTATTGAAAGCAGACAAAGCCGCTGCATCTGATGTTGAAGCATTGGTACCTAAAACGGCTTCTGCATAAATCAACAAAACATCGGCGTAGCGAAGCATCATGGTGTTTATACCCGTATTCATACCAAGCACAGTTTCGCCGCCATAAGCACTTCCAGGTCCTACTACATATTTTGCGATATTAGCTCGAACAGAGTTTTTCTGTCCACCATCCCCTACTGCTTGAAGGGTGTCATACTTGTAACCATTCGCCATAAAGGCATTGTATACTGCATTACCATTTTTCGGTTTCCATTCAGGCTTGCTCCAACCGTGTTCCATCATTGAGCCCTTTCTTCTGATATCTCCCGACTCGTAAGCAGCGATCATATCTCTTGAAGGCGTATACAATTCCCACATGCTAGCTTCTGCTGTTTGCAGGTTTGCGGGTCCACGATCCGGATTCTTTTGATTGCCTGAGCCCCAAGGATTTCCCGTTAACTGATGTTGGATAGAAAAAAGCGCCTCTTTGTTGTTGTTGTTTGCACTTGAGTTGAACATGCCTCCATAGTCGGTCATCAAATCATATTTACCCGAGTTTATTACTTCCAATGCTTTTGATTTAGCACTGTCGTAGTCTTTACGGTACAAATAAATTTTAGCCATCATCCCCTTTGCGGCATATTTAGTAACACGACCAGGAATATCAGACTCAGGTAATCCGGCTTCCGCCATTCTAAGTTCATTCAAAGCAAATTGCAGTACATCTTTTTTGATGTAACGCGGAATATTGAAATTGCCCGACAAGATGGTTCCACCTGGATTGTTTACAATTGGAGCATCGCCCCAAATGCGAGCAATATAGAAATACACAGTTCCTTTGAAGAAATGACACTCTGCAATGGCGGGGTCCAAAAAGCTGGCGTCACCACCTTTTGCTTTTTTCAATTCCAAGGCATTCATGTATTCGCTGGTCCAGCCACCAATTTTATAAAACACTTTCCAAGCGTCAGCAATTCTTACTGAAGTTGAAGCAAAAGAGAAATTGATGAAGGGGGGATCGTCGCCACCACCGGTGTATTCATTTCCGGCCATTACATCGCCAATGGCATCCATGGCGCGGTTTTCATAGCCACTCCAAGGAAGTCCATACAAAGTACTGGTTAAGCCACGAACTTCTGCGGCTGTATTGTAATAGTTATCGAGCGTAGTGCTGTCTAAAGCTGGCTTATCGAGAAAAGACTTGCTACAGGAAAACAGACTAACTGTTATTGCACTGATTGCTGCAGCTCTTTTAAACATTGAATTCATATTAATCAGTTTAATCGTTAGTAGTTTATAATTCTAGATTGATTCCCATGGTGAAAGAACGTGGGTTAGGATAGTGACCCGCATCTACGTTCATCAATCGAATGTTGTTGTTGAACACACCCACTTCAGGATCGTACCCACTGTACTTGGTAAATGTTTTCAAGTTCTGAACGGTTACGTATACACGTGCACTGCTAATTTTTGCCTTTGCCAAATATTTAGCAGGAATACGATATCCCAACGATACGTTCTGAATACGGATATACGATCCATCTTCAACATATCTGTCAGACATGTAAACGTTGTTTACGTTGGTATTGGTAAAGCGGGGCAATGATCCATTTGTGTTGTTATCAGTATATCGATCAGACACCGATTTCAACTGATTGTAGAAAGGATTGTCCATTTTCTCCAATTGCCAACGGAGGAAGTTGAAAATTTTCGCACCATAGCTTCCTTGCAAGAAGAAAGAGAAATCGAATTCTTTGTATTGGAAGGTGTTGGTAATACCATAAGTAAACTTAGGTAATGGGCTTCCAATGAAAGTGATGTCGTTTTCATCAATCACTCCATCGGGCTTACCATTCGGGCCACCTACATCCTTGAAGCGAACATCACCCAACCACGTATGCGTTTGATCAACCGGATATCCAAATTGAGGCAAGCTATTGTTCAAGTCGGCTTGACTTCTAAACAAACCATCAGTCTTCAGTCCAAAGAATGAACCTACTGCATAACCGGGAACGGTGCGTGTGATCAAATAGTTGTCGTAATAAACACGCCCGTAAAGCGCCGCCAAATCACCGGCTACTTTTTCCAATTTGTTCGTGAATTGAGAATAGATAATATTGGTTTTCCAAGTAAAGTTCTTTTTCTTAATGTTATTAGTATTGATGGTAACATCAAAACCTGTATTAGACATTCTGCCCGAGTTGATAACCGGACCTTTCAAGTCGTCCCACTGATCACCTACTCCAATTAAGCGTGGACCCGTACCAATCAACAACATTTGTGTGGTTGTTTTCTTGTAGACGTCAAAACTCAGGTCAACAATACCATTGAAGAAGGTTGCGTCGATACCGGCGTTCTTTGTTTCAACAGACTCCCAAGTCAAGTTTGGATTGGCTACGCCATAGAGGTAGTTTGAAGTACCGAAACCAACTGGGCCGGGCCAGAATGAAACAACCGAAGTATACGGCGGATTGGGAGCACCATTAGGCATGTTTGAATTACCTACCACACCATAACCAACACGAACTTTCATAAAGCCAACGTATTTCTTCATGGCTTCCGCAAATTTTTCATTGCTTACTGTCCAAGCAACGCTGGCTCCGGGGAAGTTGCCCCATTTATTTTTTCCGAAGAAACGAGACGAACCGTCTCTACGAACACTTACATTTAGCGCATATCTATTATCGTAAGTATAGGTACCACGAGCGAAATAGGATTCTAGACTTCCGTCATTTTTTCCTCCGCCTAATTCCCAAGTGGTGCGGTCGCTACTGCCTGTATTGAGATCGAGGATATTGTTTTGAAGATCTACTTTTTTGCCATTCAGGCTTTCCCAGTAATTGTACTGTGCCTCATGTCCGAGTGTACCCGATACCGCATGCTTTCCAATATTCTTATAATAGTTCAAGAAGTTTCGAATAGCGTAATAATAGCCATTGCCTCTGTAATCGAACAATTGACTTCTCAAACTAGTGTTTCCAAAGTTTGCTGATTTTTGACTTGCAAGGTTATTATAGTTGCTGATAGAATAAGCAAACTCATTTCTCAAAGTGAGTCCTTTCAAGAATTCAATTTCTGCATAGATATTACCGAAAAAGTTGGTACTGGTACTTTGGTTGCCACGATAATAACTACGCGCAATGGGGTTGTCTTGGCTGTATTGGAAACCACCAACGGTTTGTCCACCGCCTCCCCAAGATCCATCCAAATTCTTTACGGGGATCAATGGGCTTTGAACAGCTCCCCACCAAATCGTACCCTCTGCAGCATCAGCCAAGGTTACATTCTGAATGCTTCGAGAAGCATTTGAGCTCATTCCAATTTTCAAATAGTTTTTGATTTGGTGATCGAGGCTGAAACGTGTTGAATAACGTTTGAAATCAGATCCAATCAAAATACCTTTTTGGGTAAAGTAGTTGGCAGAGATATAATAATTGGTTTTGTCTTTACCACCTGAGAAACTCAATTGATGGCTTTGAACAGTACCTGTGCGGAACATCGCATCCTGCCAATCAGTACCAGGACCCAATTTAGAAGGATCAGCAAGTTCAGCACTCGGGGTAAAGCCAATGATGGGCGCTACTTCATTTTGATATTTCGCAAATTCACGAAGGTTCATCAAGTCTAACTTCTTTTGAACTTGTTGATTACCTACATACATTTCGTAGTTTACTTTTCCTTCGCCAGACTTACCTTTTTTTGTTGTAATCAAGATAACGCCGTTTGCGGCTTGTGATCCGTAGATCGCTTGGGCAGAAGCATCTTTTAAGATATCGATCGACTCAATATCATTTGGGTTTAAAGTAGCAAGAAAGCTGTTTCCGGTTTGACCATCGGAACCACCCAACCCGGCATAACCGGCGCTGCTTTTAGTATTAGAGTTGAAGATAACTCCGTCTACCACAATCAAGGGGTCGTTAGAGTTAATGGTAGTAACCCCGCGCACGCGCAAGGAAACACCACCGCCCGGTTGACCACTGTTATTGATTACGGTAACACCGGCCACTTTACCTTGAATGGCTTGGTCGATACCGGCAACAGGAAGGTCCTTCAAGTCTTTTCCTTTTACGGAAGAAATCGCAGAACTCACATCTGCTCTCTTCGTTTGTCCGTAACCAATAACCACCACGTCGTTCAAACGTGTTTCAGCAACATCGAGTGTTACAAGAACATTGGTTAAGCCTACAATGGAAACATCTTTGGGTTTAGCACCAACATAACTCACTACCAGAGTAGTGGCATTTGCGGGAACGTTGATTTTAAAGGCCCCGTTATTATCAGTTACCACCCCTGTTTTACCATTTTTTACTTTGATATTGGCGTTTGCCAAGGGAGCTCCTGTTTGATCGGAAACCACACCGGATACGGTTTTGGTTTGCGCCCAGAGCGTGAGGGAAAGCAGTACACCCACAATTAGTAAAGTGGATGCACGAAGCAGTGTTCGCGTTTTCTTCATACAGCAAGTATAATTTGAAGTAAAACTAGCTTAGAATCTAAATTGAATTATAATACTATTTTATCCTTATTTTATACTTCAAGCACTTGATATATCGCAAACATCCTTAAAAGGTCTTTCAGTAAGGGGCTATAAAGCTTAAAATTCTTTAGATTTATATTAATTAATAATATTATTTTAGCCTATACATAGTACCA
>DGDD01000291.1 GCA_002385265.1 Chitinophagaceae bacterium UBA3961 | reverse complement strand
TGAAGACAGCTATGGAAAAGACTATCCAAAAACAAAAAGATACTTCTATTCTATCAATCTTAGCACCGGAAAAGCAACAAAAATTGCGAAGGCAGAGAGAAATATCATTGGATTGGCAATTCCAACAGATATGGTAGCTTATGGTGTAGATGAAATGAATCAACTTTTGATCTTTAACCCAATGAATCCTGGAACCATGATCACTAAAGCAATCACTGTTCCAATGGGTGAAAAAATAGTTGGCATTGATTTTCGTCCTGCTACTGCACAACTTTATGCAGTAAGTAGCGCCAGCAAAATCTATGCACTTAATCTTAGCAGTGGTGCTGCAACCTTGGTAGGAACTGGATTCGCGGCTTCATTGACTGCTTCTAACTATGCAATGGACTTTAACCCTACCGTAGATCGTATCCGCTTGATAGGTGATAACGGTCAGAATCTTCGATTGAATCCTATTACAGGAGCATTGGCAGCCACTGACGCGAATTTGAATCCGGGAATGCCAAAAGTAGACGCGGTGGCTTATACGAACAATATCCCGGGCGCTACTACAACTACCTTATATGATATTGACTATGGAACTGATTCCCTTTACATTCAAAACCCGCCGAATAATGGAACACTTGTAGGTGTAGGTAGTTTAGGTGTAAAAATTGATGGCGGCAATGGTTTTGACATTGGTTCTACCAGTGGAAAAGCATATGCTGTGCTCAACACAGGAAGTAGATCAGGAATTTATCAAATCAATTTAATGACAGGAAGAGCAAGTAAAATTGCAGACTTATCAAAGAAGTTTGGCTCCTTTACAATTGGCTTAGGATTCTAAACCAACCTTGACACAAAAAGGAAAGACCCGATTGTTCGGGTCTTTCCTTTTTTATGAAATATCAATCAAAGTTTTGATACCACTAATTTTGGTAAAATGATCCGGCACTTGGGCAAATAAGATCACACCCGTTACATAATTCTCCGGCTTAATGGTACCATTTGCTAAGTTCTGCAATACCCAATCAAAATCTTCTTGGGTTGCGTTTCGACTACTCATAAGCGTAGTTTCTCTTTTATGAAATTCAGGATGTGAGTACAACAACGATTCCTTTTGAAGTCCAATCAGCACAATTCTTCCTCCATGTCCTAAATAAGCAACTGCAGCTTCCATTGCCTTTTTACTACCTGTAGCATCAATTACCACTTCCATCATATCACCACCTGTCAAGTTTGTAATGTTTGTAACAACGTCTTCCGTTGAAGGGTTGATAATCGCATCTACCTTCAACGACTCTCGGCAAAAATGAAGGCGTTCTTCATTGAAATCAATTACAGCAATTTTTGCTCCTGCTATTTTTGCAAATTCAATTGCTGCGATACCGATAGGTCCGGCACCCATCACCAATACCCACTCTCCTTCCTTAACGTTTGCTCTTCTTACACCATGCGCTCCAATAGCTAAGGGTTCCACCAAAGCTAATTGGGTCGTATTCAGCCCGGAAGCTTTCAGTAAGGCTTTTGAGGGAACGATCAAATGTGTGGCAAATGCTCCATCACTGTGCACTCCAATTACATTGATCGAGGAACAACAATTAGGCTTACCCGTTCTGCAGGCCAAACAAGTACCACAGTTTAAGTAGGGAATTACCGTTACTAAATCACCTTTTTCAATTGTACCATGACCGGAAACTTCAAGTACTTCAGCAGCAATTTCATGCCCTAAAATTCGCGGGTAGTTAAAATAAGGTTGTGTACCTCCAAAAGCATGAATATCGGTTCCACAAATCCCTACTTTTTTAATTTTCAACAAAGCTTCTCCCTGTTTTAAAGAAGGCAAGTCTTCTTCGTAAAATTTCCACTCTCCCGGCTGAATACAAGATAGGACGGTTCTTTTCATGCTCGAATATAAAAGTTTTAGCGCAAAAAAGAGCCCCCATTAGAAAATGAGGGCTTCACCTTATAACCAAAACCACTATGAAAATATCATCCTGAATAATCAAATTTTTTGAATATGGCTTTTATTTGAGTGAGTGCATCTTTCGATGTCATTGTATTGCCATTCAACTCACTATTGGCCCATCCTTGCCAAATCATCTTATTTGTCTTTGCATCATAGAGTTGAATTCGAATGGTTCCCTCTTTCACTTTCGTTTGATACGTTCGAGAACCCATATACATGGAAGGATACCAAATAGGAACTACCCCTCTCCTTGTATAGATATATTGTGTATATGGATACGAATACACAGGATCCGAACTTCTTCTCACAGAAGACTCAACCGAAACAGAATAATCAATGTACAAATCCGGATTGCTATGCTGTTCTCTCAAGCCCTTCATCGTCATCTCCTTCCTTGTCGCACTCCGAATGTTCTGATCTAAAATTGAATTACTCGAATGTAATCCTGTTGATCGGGCACTATCAATCCAGGCGAACGATTGATACTTAGAGAAGTCAACATCCAATACCTTGTCGGTGTGACTTGTTACGGTACATGAACTGAACATACCGAAGCCCATGATCAGGACTAACGCCTGTACTACATGTTTCATAAAGAATCGATTTTGCTTCAAGTATAGTTCGCTTCATATACTGTCTTTCTTATTAGACAAATAAGAAAGTAGGGAGTTTAATACCAATTATTAAACTCCCGTTAAAACCCCCTAATCAATATTTAACACTTTAAATACATGAACTCCTCCTGCCATATCAACTCTCAACACTATTTCTTGATCGCCCTTTTTTAATGAGATAAAATAGTTGTCTTCATCTTGTGTCATTTGATCGTACACATTCATGGAAGAGCTGCTGTATTCATTGTCATCAAAATAAATGACTTCCATTATGTCGCTATCGCCATATTTTTTAGCGATATAAGCTCTTGCTTTTTCGGGAAGATCACCAAATTGTTTATTTTCCACCGTTCCAACAAACTGCCCTTCAACATCAAAAAATGCCTTTATTTCACGTCCTTCATAATTGAATCTTGCTACATCCATTGCTCCATCTGCCGACCACATTACCGGATCTATAGTACCGAAATTGGCATATAGATTATCTTCCGCTCTTAACGATGGCTTATACTCTGTGGCAACTTTTTTTATATGAGCTTTTGTCGCAGCTTTCTTGCTGCCAAAAAGAACACCGGTCAAGTCTTCTCCTGGATTTGCTTTTGCCGCATAAGAAACCATAAATAGTGTCATCGCTGCGAATGCTCCTGTAGTTAAGAATCTTGCTTTCATGCTATTAAAATTTTAAGTGAGGAATCAATTACAATTCAAAGCTACTATCCTTTACTTTCTGTATGGTTCAACATTCGATACAATCAACAAATCGTTAGACGAACTCAAGTATTTAACAGATTGCTAAGATTTACATCAATTTGTTTTAGTACTTGTAAATGCATTTACAGATCCCGTTCTCTTCAACACACCCCAAGAAGCAGACTCTCCTTTCAAGGCTTTTCTAATAGAACGATATAACACTACATACATCAATTGACGATAGGCAAACCGCTGAGGAATCAACCAAATCAATTTTGACAACTTTTCTTTCTCGAAACGAAAAGCAATTACACTCACCAATACATCTACTAGTAGAAATGCTAAATAAAACCATCCAATCTTCGACATGGTGGATGAATCATGCCTATTCCAAAACAAACTAATGATCAGCATTAAGTCGGCAAATGGCGCCAGTATAGGCAACAAAATCTGATAAATTAGTACATTGGGCAATGCCATCATTCCAAGGCCCTTGTATTTCAATCTAAAACAGGCATCTCTGTTTTTCCAAAAAGCTTGCATGATTCCATAACTCCATCTAAACCGTTGTTTCATGAACTGTTTCAATGTTTCTGGCGCTTCAGTTACGGCGATGGCTTCGGTACAATTCACAACTTTATAACCCGCTCTAAGAATACGAATGGTGAGATCGCAATCCTCTGCCAACGTATCAGATGTAAATCCCCCTGCTTCTACAAGTGCTTTTTTGGAGAATGCTCCTATTGCACCTGGAACTACCGTAATTCCATTGATAAGATCAAAAGCGCGTCTATCAAAGTTTTGAGCCGTAGTATATTCAATACTTTGCCATTTGGTAATCAAATTGTGTTCATTACCCACTTTTACATTTCCGGCAACTGCCCCGATACTGGAATCAGATTTTTGAAGCATTGATTGCATCAATAAATACAATGCGTCTTGTTTGAGTTGAGTATCGGCATCAATACAAAGCAAGTAATCAAATTGACTCTTTTCGATTCCAAAATTCAATGCAGAAGCTTTACCTCCATTGGGTTTTGTGTAAACCCGAACGCGCTCATTGCCTTGAAAGGCTTTCTTAACAATATCAAATGTTTGGTCTTTAGATCCATCGTCTACAAAGAGGATCTCGTAATCGGGATAGTGTAAGTTCAACAAATCATTCACTGTTTTAACAGCATTGATTTCTTCATTATAAGCAGGCACAATGATGCTTACTCCTGGAAGATCCGTAACCGGCAATAAGGGGAGCGCATTCATTCTTCGTTTTTGCGTCCATGCCATGATTGCCATAGCTAATATTCTTACAAAACCCAAAACGATAGCGACCCAAAACGCATAGTATAAGAATTGTTGCAGCACATAGTACCCTGTTACAATACCATTGTCGACTGCCAAAATATTCTGATGCACTACAGGCATGATCACATCTTTTGGGATATTCAACAATTTGCTCACACTTACAAATTCAATGCCTTTACTTTTTAAGTAGTGAATGATTCGTGGCAATGCTTCTACGGTTGCAGCGCGATTACCACCTGCATCATGCAATAAAATGATTCCTTTATCGGGATGTGCTTCGTATTGTTCAATAGCACGTTGGTAAATTTCATCTGCTGTTACGCCGAGCTCCCAATCATTTGGGTCAATACTTTCGCCTACGGTATAATAATTCTTTTCCTTCGAAAGTGCCACAGGCCTTAACTCCACATCGGTGCTGGGTTCGGAGTCGGCATTGTAAGGTGCTCTGAACAGAACGGTGCTATGACCTGTTACCGACTCAATCAACAATCGAGTGGTTTCCATTTCTGTTAAGGCTCGCTCTTTGCTGACTGCCGCAATATTGGGATGCGTAAACGTATGGTTACCTATTTCATGGCCTTCATCATAAATGCGGCGAAGCAAGGGCAGATTGTTCTCCGCTTCCACTCCCACAACAAAAAAAGCTGCCGATACTTTTTCTCTCTTTAAGATATCCAAAATCTGGGGCGTATAAAGTGGGTCCGGACCATCATCGAAAGTGAGCACCACCTCCTTTTTCACCTTACCAAATTTTTGAATGACGTATTTAGTAGGGAGCTTGTGATAGTATTCTTCAGAAATAATATCCTCTGCAGTATCATGTTCTAATTGAATGGAACCTTTATCAGGAGTGGCTACTACATTCAGTA
>DGDD01000057.1 GCA_002385265.1 Chitinophagaceae bacterium UBA3961 | reverse complement strand
TGAGCCTGAGTCTGATGTTCGAAAATTAGGGGCTTACTTTAAGAAACATGGAATTCGAATAATCCATACATGTTTAGTGCATGACGACTGGTTGCAGCGCCGTTTAACTGCTTCCTGTGAAAAGCAAGGGATTCAAATTAAATGGTACGACTGCCCCGGGTTTTTATGCAAGGAGAGTGAACTTCCACAATTGGCCGGAAAACGTAGACCTTATTTTCAAACCGATTTCTACATTCAACAGAGAAAACGCCTTCAATTATTGTTGGAAGAAAATGGGAAACCGGTAGGTGGAAAATGGAGTTTTGATGCAGAAAATAGACTGAAATATCCGAAGAGCCAAAAACCTCCCAATGTAGCACTTCCTAAATCAAATGAGTTTTTAGAAGAAGCCATAAACTATACAAACAAGTTTTTCAAAAACAATCCGGGTAATAATGCCCCTCCATACCTGTTTTCAATCAACAGAAAAGATGCATTGAAATGGCTCGATGATTTTATACAGCATCGATTTGAATCGTTCGGAGAATATGAAGATGCGATCGTACAAAAGGAAACAATTCTTCATCACTCGGTATTGACACCTATGTTAAATGTAGGCATCATCACCCCTCAAGAAGTGCTGGATACTATTTATGCAAAAGCGGTTGAAAAAAAGATTCCGCTGAACTCACTCGAAGGGTTTACCAGACAAATCATCGGGTGGCGCGAATTCATTCGAATGATTTACACCCTTGAAGGGCGCAAACAACGAACGACCAATTATTGGAAATTTAATCGAAAAATACCCGCTTCTTTTTACAACGGTACTACCGGTATTGTACCAATTGACACTACAATCAAAAAGATTTTAGAAACGGGGTATTGTCATCATATTGAGCGATTAATGGTACTGGGGAATTTTATGTTGTTATGCGAATTTGATCCCAATGAAGTATACAAATGGTTTATGGAACTTTTTATTGATGCTTATGATTGGGTGATGGTACCGAATGTATATGGGATGACCCAGTTTGCAGATGGTGGTTTGATGACTACCAAACCCTATATCAGTGGCAGCAATTATCTCATGAAAATGAGTGATTATCCGAAAGGGAAGTGGCAGGAAACCTGGGATGGTTTGTTCTGGCGGTTCATGCACAAGCAACGCAGTTTTTTCTTGTCGAATCCTAGGCTTGGAATGTTAGTGAAAACCTTCGATAAAATGTCAGACGAGAAGAAGGCTTTGCATCTTAAAAATGCAGAGGACTTTTTGAAATCATTAAAATAAGCGGAGTATGCAGCACAACTTAAGTCCGGAACAGATTGATAGAATCATAGAAATGGCTTGGGAGGATAGAACTCCCTTTGAAGCCATAGAATTTCAGTTTGGTTTAATGGAGAAAGAAGTAATTGAACTCATGCGCACCGAAATGAAAGCAAGCAGCTTTCAAATGTGGCGCAAACGAATGAAAGGGAGAAAAACAAAACACGGATCCATACGAAGTAATTCCGTAGATCGATTTAAATGTACCAGACAAAGAACCATCAGTTTGAATAAAATAAGCAAGAGAAAATGATACCGGTGTTTGAAACCAATTTCGCAAAAATAGTAGAACGTGTAGAGGCCATTGATCCCATCAAATATGGCAAAACAAGAAATTTCATCAATGGAGATGTTACCTATTTATCTCCTTATATATCGAGAGGGGTGATTTCAGTGAATGACGTAAAAAACAGCATTCTAAATCGAGGCTACAAACCTTATCAAGTAGAGAAGTTCATCCAAGAGCTCGCATGGCGTGAATATTTTCAAAGGGTTTGGCAAGCGAAAGGTGATTTCTTATTTAGTGACCTGAAGAATGCGCAGGACGGCGTTTCACATTATCAAATGCCTTCAGCTATTGTGGAAGCCCAAACCGGAATTCAGGCCATTGATCTTTCCATCAATGAGCTTTATCGCACAGGGTACATGCACAATCATTTTAGAATGTACCTCGCGTCCATTGCTACCAATATTGGAAAAGCGCATTGGAGTGCCCCCGCTACTTGGATGTATTATCATTTGTTAGATGGCGATCTGGCAAGTAATACTTGTAGCTGGCAATGGGTATGCGGGGCTTTTTCAAGTAAAAAATATTATTGCAATCAAGAGAATATCAATAAGTACACCGGTTCAACTCAAGTCAATAGTTTTCTTAGTAAGTCGTACGATGAATTGCCTGAACTTGCAGTACCGCAAGCATTGAAGGAAGCGCACCCAATAGATTTAACAACACCGCTTCCAATTGAAGCTTCTTCAATTAAACTTGATTCTGCACTCCCAATCTTGGTGTACAATCATTACAATTTGGATCCGAACTGGAGAATAGACGAAGACGCAAATCGGATACTACTTTTAGAACCAAGTCATTTTAAAATGTTTCCTGTCAGTGAATTGGTAGTCCGGTTTATCATAAACTTATCCAAGAATATTCCAAATTGTCAAGTATTTGTGGGCGATTGGTCGGAGTTTAAAAGGCATCTTTTCAATTCCGGTGCATCTCTTCGTGAGCTTTATTTCAAAGAGCATCCCATTACAGAACATTGGGAAGGAAACAAAGATTCAAGAGATTGGATGTTCCCAATGGTAACCGGATATTTCCCCTCTTTCTTTTCGTATTGGAAAAAATCCGAACGCTATCTCTGATGAATGTACAAATGGCTGGGATGGAAAAATGAATTATCGTATCTTCATGAAAACACCATCATGAAAAAAATACTGTTCCTATTTGTCCTATGTTCCATCTTAGTATCTATGAAGCCTGTAGCTAAAAAACACATCGTATTTTTCGGTGATTCTATCACACAAGCCGGTGTTGGTCCGAAAGGCTATATCACCGTACTTGGGGATATGCTGAAGGAAAAGAATCTTCAAGAACAGTACCAGTTAACGGGTGCAGGTATCGGCGGAAACAAAGTATATGATTTATACTTAAGAATGGAGGACGATGTATTGGCCAAAGATCCTCAAGTAGTAGTGATCTGGGTAGGAGTAAATGATGTGTGGCATAAAAGAAGTTATGGGACTGGTACAGATGCCGATAAGTTCGAAAAGTTTTACAATGCGATCATCAAGAAATTCAAATCAAAGAATATAGAAGTGCTTTTGTGTACACCCGCAGCTATTGGAGAAAAAACGGATTTCTCAAATGAACTGGATGGCGACCTTAATAAATATGCTCAAATCATCCGCAATATTGCTACTAATAACAATTGCCCATTAATCGATCTCCGTAAAGAATTCTTGGCTTACAACCTAGCTAACAATCCCAAGAATTTGGACAGAGGTATTTTAACAACCGATGGCGTTCACTTAAACGACGCCGGAAACAAGCTGGTGGCCGAAGCCATGATGAAGGCCTTGATCCGCTAAAATCCCCTGTTTCACGCTTTTTTGTTATTTTTGCCCTTATGCTCCAAAAAGAAAAGAAACTGGTTAAAGTAGCCATCCTCGACTTGTACGAAGGTGCTGAGAATCAAGGCATGCGCTGTATTCGCGCCTTGTTGAAGGAGTTTGGCGAAAAATACGACCTGAATTTAATTGTAGAAGAATTTGATGTTAGAAGAGAGAACAAAGTTCCTAGTCTTAGTCATGATATTTATATTTCCAGCGGTGGCCCCGGCTCTCCAATCGATAGCGAAGGAAGTGAATGGGAAAAAGCTTATTTTGAATGGCTCGATAAAATTGAAACGTTCAACAACCGCCCCGGTCATGTACTTAAGAAACACGTTCTTTTTATCTGTCATAGCTTTCAATTGGCTTGTCGCTATTTCGAAGTTGCTGATGTAGTAAAAAGAAAGTCCACCGCCTTTGGAGTTTTCCCGGTTCATAAACTCCAAGATGGTAAGCACGAATCCTTGTTCGACGGATTACTCGATCCTTTCTATGCAGTTGATAGCCGCGATTATCAAGTTATTCGCCCACGCTATCAAAGACTCCGTGAAATGGGTGCTTCCATTTTATGTATTGAAAAAGATAGACCCCACGTGCCTCTAGAACGTGCTATTATGGCTATTCGCTTCAATGATTATATGGTAGGTACACAATTTCACCCCGAAGCCGACGCAGAAGGTATGACCATGTATTTAATGCGTGCTGATAAAAAACAAACCGTGATTGAAAACCACGGTTTTGATAAATGGAAAAGCATGTTGGAGCATCTCAATGATCCCGATAAAATTCTTTGGACCTATTCTCATCTCATTCCAAACTTCTTAAAGCAAGCTTTGGATCAAGAAGGAAAAGGATAATAAATTGCCGGAGTTATTGTAAAAATAGCTCCGGTCTTTTTTTGTGGAAAGCTGTTCTCGATTGAAATGCTTTTGCCAAAGCAAGAATATGCTCCTCGTGATACAATTGACCAATAAATGTGATACTAGTAGGCAGCCCATTTGTAGCATTGAAACCTACCGGCAAACAAACCACAGGCAGTCCTGTTAAATTGGTCATAGCAAGTTGACTTCCTCCATAAGTAGGGGTAATGATCACATCATACGATTTCATAAATGCATTCAATTCTTGTATTAAAGTGCTGCGGTGGCGATTAGCGTTGATGTATTCTACCGCCGGAACAAAGCGACCTGCTCTAAAACTGTTTGGCCAGAAGTTTTTGTCCTGCCTTCTAATCAAATCATCTTGGTTGCTTCTGGTTAGCTCGTCGAACGCAGCAGCGGATTCAGCATTCAGAATAGGGTCTACCATATTGAACCGATAGATCGAACTATCAGGAAAAATCACCTCTTGTAATTGATAACCCATCGCCTTTAATGAGTCCAATACAGCCCATTGAGGCGCATTTTTGGGTAGGTTCTTGAAATAATTCATCGCAATTCCTATGCGCAGTTTTTTGGGATCTGCTTGCCCGGTATAATTGAATACATGTTCAATGGCTGAAGGGTCTTTGCCATCTGTTCCTTTGATGTAATAATAAACGATGGCAGCATCTTCAGCACTTCTGCAGATAGGTCCAACTTTATCTAAACTCCAACTCAAAACCATCGCACCGGAGCGACTTACGGTTCCAAAACTTGGTCGCAATCCGGTAGCGCCACAAGTATGGGAGGGTGATACAATTGAACCAAGTGTTTCAGTGCCTATGGCAAATGGGAGTAATCCTGCTACTACAGAGGAGGCGCTACCGGCTGATGATCCACTGGAACCGGTTTTTAGGTTCCAAGGATTACGCGTTCTCCCTCCAAACCATAAGTCTGCAAATGCAAGTTCTCCTAAAGTGAGTTTGGCACATAACACGGCTCCCGCTTTTGTCAACTGCTCATAAACAAATGCATTTTCATCAATGTATTGATCTTTGTATGGAACACTTCCCCAAGTTGTTTTATAGCCTTTTACAGCAAAAAGATCTTTCAAACCATAAGGAATGCCATGCAATGGGCCTCTGTATTTTCCGGCCTTAATTTCTGCATCTGCTTGTTTTGCTTGGGCCATTGCTATAGAGTCAGTGCGTGTAATTACACATTCCAATGTATCACCCCATTTTTTAAGCCGGCCGAGAAAGAACTCCGTCAATTCTACAGATGTAATTTTCCTCGATTTTATCAAGGATGCCAATTCTGCAACCGAATAATAAGCGAGTGCTTCTTTGTTCTTTGGCACACTTACCCCGGTTGGTAAATTCCAATTGATTTTTTGTTGATTCTTAGGAACGCTGTATCCGATAGGGGCCGGATTGAAAGCGAATGGGTAGACGAGTGAGTTTGGAATGGGAACTGCTCGCATTCGTTGATAATTTGATTGACTGTTTTTGAGCTTGTCTACCATCGAATCTTTTTCCGCTTTTGTAAATTCAAGCCCAATGATCCGCTGTGCGGCGGAAACGACAGTTGTATCAATTTGTTGACTGAAACCAATTGAGGTAAACAGTACACATACCCAAAAAAGCAACACTCTCATAAGTAGTATTTTTAAATGAACAGTTGATAAGAGAATCTGTTCACTAAAATAAAAAACCGCTTCAAGAATTGAAGCGGTTTTATGTAGAAGGTAAGATTTACTTATTTTCTTTTAATTACGCGTTCTGTTACCACCTTGTTGTCATAGATCAATTTAACTTGGTAGGCACCACTTGCGTATTTACTCAAGTCTACTTGAATATAGCTAGCTGCATTACCATTGAATTGTCGAGCAACAATAACTTGACCGGCAGAGTTCATAACCTGGATTCCTTTCAAGTTCGTTGGAGGAATCACATGTCGAATCGCGAATGAACCTTCAAATGGATTCGGCGCAATCATATAACCTTTTGCTTTTAACAAAGCAGGCAATGTAACTGTACTGATATTCACGTTATCGAGCAACGTATTGTTTCCTTTATTTGAAGTGTTTCTGAAAATGAATTGGAATTTACCATTCGCTGTTACATATCGAGTTACATCAATAAACTCTTTTCTCCACAATAGCGGCGAACTAGGTACAAAGCCAACGGTGTCGGAAGCTGCAAAAGTTAATGGGAAATTCGGATCCACAGTAGTAAGGTCTTCACCAAATTTCTTGTAGATCGAACGGAAGGTTGCTCCGCAATCAGTTGTTAACAATACTTCTAAGGTATCTAAAGGAACACCGGTACTTCCTGGGAAGCGGGCTGTAGCATGCGATACATCAAAGCTCAAGTAAACACTGTCCGGACTTCCAATTTGAACCAAAGGAGAATACAGATCATCCTTCTTATTACCACTATTGAAGCGGTAGTTTCTGATCCAAGCTGCAGCAGATTTATCAGATGATCCGCGGTTTGTTCGTTCCCATGTATAAGCGCTACCGCTTGATTGAACATACCAGTTAGCAGGAGGGAAGGTTCCTTGTTCAAAACTTTCCTTCACAGGATCCGGTTGCGGATCAAAAACTGTGAGTGCCAATTTCGCAGTATCATTACTTGGTACTTGATCATTCAATCCATTTGGATCTTTTGTATACACAGTCAATTGATAAGCACCACCTGCAGCCAGTGTTGTTGCCTTTAATGTTACAGTTGCAGAACTACCAATTGGTAAGCTTCCATTAAAAGTAACAGAATCGAGCACGTTTGCAGCAGCAGAAACGAAACGGTACATCACTTTAACGGTCTTCAAAGTGTCTTTACCCAAATTGGTAATTTGAACTCTTGGAGTTAATGAACGAACGCAGAGCTTTCCTGCAGGGTCAATAATTTGACTTACTCTCGCATCTCTACGGCCATTTTCAACTGTGTAAATATTGATATTGTCGAGGTATAAGTTATTTCCGAATTTATTAACTGCACGGAATGCAACTAAGAAACTTGGAGCATTACCTACTACAGACTTCACGTCAAATCTTAAATTAGCCCATTGTGCTGCAGTTGGAGTAAATGCTGATGTGGTGGTTCCCGTAGTTGATGCTAATCCTACACCACCGGCTTTCCAAATACTTGTAAAAGTTGTACCGCAATCTGTAGAGATCATTACATCCAAACTATCAGCAAATGTAGCACTGGTGCTATACGGTCTGTAAGCTCTATCGAATGAAAGAATGATACTATCAGCATTGGTTGCAGTTACGGCCGGTGACAATAACCAGTCGTTATGATTTGAATTACTATAATCATAGAATCGAATTCTTGCAGATGCAGCTCCTCCATTATTAGCAGCGGTAGTGCGCTCCCAAGTAATTGAACCAGTGTTTGGATTGATGAGTTGCCAACCGGTTGGTGCAAAAGTGGTAGACTCAAATCCTTCTACAACCGGTCCGGGAATACTTCCGAAACACACGGTTGCGCTTAGAGCAACTGAAGAATACAATGTACCATTAGCGCTCCAAATCCTGTAGTAGTTTGTACCATTAATAGGAGTGGTATGAACAAAGTTCGCGGCAGTACCTCTGTAAATAACTGTGCCTCCACCGGTAATTGCGTTTCCGGCAACAAGATTGCCGCTTGGTGTTCCAAACGTATTCGAGTTATTGGTAGCTACAATTACTTCACTCGCTGTATTACAGAAGCGCGTCCAACTTAAATTGATATTCGAACCCACTGCAGCCCCTGCAAAATTTCTTACAGAGAACGGAGTTTTAATAGTTTTTACAATACCGGCTGAGTAATTATTCGTTGCGTTTACACTCCAAATTTTATAAGTGATGGTTGCAGAATCCACAGGAATAGGATGATTGAAAGTGGTAGCGCTTCCTTTGTATATTACAGTACCCCCACCTGAAATGGCATCGCCTACATTATAAGCACCGGAAGGAATACCAAAATTACCGGTAGTGCTGTATGCAATCATTACATCGTTTCCTGCAACGTTCTTCGTCCAAGCATTCACTACATTCGGACAAGTAAGTGTTAAGCTATAATTCGTAGCAGGGTCTACTAGAGGACCTGTAGCAATTTGGTCAGCTAATTGAGCTGCTTTAAAAGCATTTACTCTGCCCGTTCCTAACTTCCCGGCCATGGTGGGAGCGTTATCAGGATAGTGATTATCTGCGGTTGTCAGTAGAATAGAACGAACATCGTTTGCAGATAGGCGGCCCGGCGCTCTTGATACGATCAAAGAAGCTACTCCAGATACGTGCGGGCAAGCCATTGAAGTACCTTGTAAAAATTCATAACCACCGTTGATTGATTGAGCAGTGGTGCTCAATACTCCTTTTGGATCGTTCGCAAAACTTTGTTCGCCACCCGGTGCAGAAATATCAACCCATGTACCATAGTTAGAGTAGTAAGAACGAACGTCTCTATTATTGGTAGCTGCTACAGACAATACCGGATCATATACAGCAGGATACCACAATAATTCGCTGTTGGAGTTACCGGCAGCGAAGATTACGATACCACCTTTCATTGCTGTTCCACCACCATTGGCGATAAAATAATCAATACCATCTAAAACGGATTGTTGGTAAACGCCGGCTTGCGTATAACCCCAACTGTTTTGAGCAATCATGGCGCCTCTGTCGGCCGACCAAATAAATGGCGCGCCAAAGTCGGCGGCAGTAGAGGTAGGTCCAAATACTTCGAGTGACATTAACTTCACCCCACTGTTAGCGGCACCATTACCGCCGGCAACACCGCTAACGCCAATATTGTTATTATTAACTGCTGCTACTGTTCCGGCCACATGTGAACCGTGTTCGTCTGCATCAATGGTAGTACTGTTATTTACGAAATTGTATCCATTGGTAGGCCACATATTGCCTGCTAAATCAGGGTGAGTAACGTCGATACCTCCATCAATGATACCAATGATGATATTGGGGTTACCTGTTACAATATCCCAAGCTCCCGGTAACTTAATGTCTTTTCCAGCAGTACCACCTTGTTGGCCGGTATTGTTGTAATGCCATTGTTCATTGTAGCGAGGATCGTTCGGAGTCAACAATACCTTCTCTCCTTTGAATAACTTATTGGTGGTTTTAGGAAACTCTTTTACTGCTTTGTAACGGGTGATGCTATAAACCGGTTCAGAGATCTCAATTAAATTGCTCAATTTCGCATATTCTTTTACGATACGCTTGATGTCAACTGATTGATCAAATTCAAGTGTATACCACAAATGAAAACCCCACTCTTTGTGACGAGCATCAAATTGTTTATCGTTTAATACTGTTGAAAATAATTGCTTCGATTCTGTTACCTTGAATTGAATATTAAGTGCATCAATTGAAGGAATGTTGAAACGGATAAAGCCATCCGATCCTTTTGAAGGCGCTGCCTTTAACAACGATTCAACCGAACCTTTGAACTTAATTGAAATGCGTCCTTTTTCCATGGCGGATGCAGGAACAGCATCTAAATTAATCGTCGGTCTTGGCCCTTTGATAAGCTTGGCTGGTTCTTGGCCAAAACCAACTACTACCATCATTAAAAGGAGAAGGGACAGTAAAATTTTTCTCATAACAGTTTTTTGTTTGTTTTAGTCACACGTTGAAAATCACTGGTTCCGAACGAGTACCTATGTTCGTTCAATTGTAGGATATTAAATTTCAACCACACAAGTTGGATTCTTGAAATAATAGGTTGATGTGGTGTTGCAGAAAACTAGCGGAGGAGATATTACTTTAAGCACATTCCAATGCACACAGCAAGGAATGCGGCAGAAGATTCCACAGTTAGTTTCACTAAAAATACTAAATTTTGAACAAAAACGGATCGAGCCCGTTCAAATATCTTTAATTTCAACGCTATTTACCCAACTACCATAAATACTAAACTATGAGATTCGTTTATCTGGCAATTAGCCTGCTGATTATGAGTTGTTTATCTTGTGGCGAACCATCAACAAATTCTGTGAAATCGAGTTCAAGTTCAGACACTACCGTGCAAACCGGTGGCATTAAAATGATTCCAATCAATACCCCGGTTGGTAAGTTTAATGTTTGGACGAAAAAATTCGGAAACAATCCAACAATTAAAGTGCTACTCCTACATGGCGGACCCGCAGGCACCCATGAATTTTTTGAATGTTTCGAAAGTTTCTTCCCTAATCAAGGGTTTGAATTTTATGAATACGATCAATTGGGGAGTTATTACTCAGATCAACCCAAAGACAGTTCGCTTTGGACCATTCCCCGCTTTGTAGAAGAAGTTGAACAAGTGCGTCAAGCGCTTAATATAGATAGTTCTAACTTTTACCTCCTTGGACACTCCTGGGGCGGAATTTTAGCGCTGGAATACGCGTTAAAATACCAGCAACATATGAAAGGGCTGATTATTTCCAATATGATGAGCAGTTGCCCCGATTATGGCGCCTATGCAGTGAATGTACTGGCCAAACAAATGGATACAGCTGTATTAAAAGAGATTCGTGATCTCGAGGCCAAGGGTGATTTCGCCAATCCTCGTTACTTTGAACTATTGATGCCCAATTTTTACAAACAACATGTTTGCCGATTGGCGGAATGGCCCGAGCCCATCAATAGAGCATTCAAGCATTTGAACAGCGAAATATATACGCTCATGCAAGGGCCCTCTGAATTTGGAGTCGCCGGTCGCCTTGCCGCTTGGGATCGAAAAGCAGACCTTCCCAAAATTACCATCCCAACACTCACCATTGGCGGCCAATTCGATACCATGGATCCGGAGCACATGAAATGGATGAGTACACAAGTGAAAAACGGCGCTTATTTATACTGCCCAAAAGGCAGCCACTGCAGTATGTGGGATGATCAACAAACCTATTTCAAAGGGTTGATTCAATTTATCAAAAATGTAGACCAAGGAGCTCCACTAAAATAGTGTTTTCAAACTTGTATAAAAGAGAAAGGGTTTGTTTTGATAACAAACCCTTTCTCTTTTATAATTCTTAATTCTTAATTCTGTTCTTATCCTACTTTCGTAATTTTTATCACGTTGGTTGGTAAGTGATCAGAAACCGGTGTGCTACCTGTATTAACTACGATATCTCCCGATTGAATAAATCCTCTTTCTTTCAAAATGTCGATTTGATCTTCAATGATGGCATCCAAGCTCTCCTCTTCATCATAGAAAAACGCACGTACACCCCAACTTAAGCTTAATTGGTTTACCAATGAACGTTCTTTGGTGAAGATGTAAAGTGGACAACGAGGGCGGTAGCTACTCAACATAAACCCTGTATAACCGCTTTGCGTCATTCCAATTAAGGCATTCGCTTTTGTATCATAAGACAGTTTACAAGCATTGTAGCAAATAGCATCGCTTACAAAAGAAGGAGAGTGTGGTTGAGGCATCAAGTCTTCTTCGCGATCGTATCTGTATTCTGTTCTTTCTACTTCCAAAATGATTTTACGCATGGTTTCAACCACTAATGCCGGATGATTACCGGTTGCAGTTTCACCACTTAACATCACCGCATCCGCACCTTCCAAAACCGCATTCGCAACGTCGGTAATTTCACTTCTGTTAGGCTTTACACGGTCAATCATGCTCTCCATCATTTGAGTAGCCACAATTACAGGCTTCGCACGATGGATACATTTGCGGATAATATCGCGTTGTGCCATCGGTACTTTTTCTACCGGTAATTCAACTCCCAAATCACCACGAGCAACCATCACACCATCAGATTCAACTACAATGTTTCTCAAGTCAACCAAAGCTGAAGGCATTTCAATTTTTGCAATCACCTTGCTCTTGCAATTGGCTTCTTTGATTCTTCTTTTCAAGTCAATAATATCTTCCGCCTTTCTAACGAAGGAAAGAGCGATCCAATCTACTTGCTGACCAATGATAAAGTCTAGATCAGTCAAATCTTTTTCTGTAAGGGCCGGAAGCGAAATTTTTGTATCAGGAAGGTTAACACCTTTTTTAGGAGTCAATGCACCACCATAGGTGACTTTTACTTTTACATCGCCGTTTTCCTTGATGTCCACTACCACTACTTCTAACTTTCCATCATCGATCAAAATCTTATTTCCAATTTCCACATCGTGATGTAGGTTAGGGTAGGAGACATAAATTTTCTCTTTGTTGCCCACTACTTTTTCAGTAGAAGTGAACGTGAGAATCTCTCCGGGTTCGATGATGATTTTGCCATTTTCAATTTCGCCTACACGTAATTTGGGTCCCTGTAAATCGGCAAGGATGGCAATGTTGTAAGGTTCTGTTTTGTTTATTTTGCGAATTAATTCAATGATCTTCGCTTTGTCTTCGTGTGTACCGTGCGAGAAATTCAAACGGAAAATATTTACACCGGCTTTAACCAGTTCCAATAGTTTCTCATATGTGTCGCAAGCAGGTCCAACAGTGGCTACAATCTTTGTTCTGTGGGTACTGTGTTCGATACCTGCAGCTTTGTTCATGTCATGATGCAAGTACTTATTCAGGTCTTTTGCCATAGTGGTATTCGTTTAAGTGTATTAGGAAGCCAGGATCTTTACAATTTTGATCCAATCGTCGCTAATTTTTTGTTTTGCTTTTACTGCTTTTTCAAGTGGTGTGTAATGCATTTTGTTATTTACAATACCAACCATCATGTTGTGTTTACCTTCAATCAAGCATTCAACGGCATGGTATCCCATTCTGCTGGCAATCAATCGATCCAAGCAAGAAGGAGAACCTCCTCTTTGAATATGTCCCAAAATACACACACGGGTATCTGCTTGTGGAATTCGCTCTTTTACTACTTTGGCAACTTCATCAGCGCCGCCAAATCCATCTCCTTCAGCTACTACTACAAGATTTACTAATTTCTTTCTTTTTTCTTTTTCAAGAAGGGAACCAATGAGTTCATCAATATCGGTTTTTCGTTCCGGTATCAAAATGTTCTCAGCTCCGGTGGCAATGCCACTGTGGAGTGCAATATAACCTGCATCACGTCCCATTACTTCAATAATGAAAAGGCGATCATGTGCATCTGCTGTATCTCTGATTTTATCGATGGCTTCAACTGCTGTGTTTACTGCAGTGTCGAAACCAATGGTAAAGTCGGTGCCTGCAATGTCTTTATCAATCGTACCGGGCAAACCGATACAAGGAATATCGTATTCTCTACTAAACTTATCTGCTCCTCTAAAAGACCCATCTCCACCAATGATCACCAACCCGTCAATCCCGTGCTTCTTTAAATTAGCATAAGCAATTTTACGTCCTTCGGGTTCATAGAATTCTTTACAGCGAGCTGTTTTTAGAATGGTTCCACCGCGTTGAATAATATTCGCCACGCTTCTTGAATGCATAGGAATGATATCGTCGTCTAACATCCCACTGTATCCACGCATTATGCCGAATACTTCCAATCCATGATATATACCGGTACGAACGGCTGCTCGAATGGCGGCATTCATACCCGGTGCATCACCTCCTGAAGTAAGAATACCAATTTTAGTTACTTTGTTAGCCATGAATAAAAATCGTTCAATTGGTTACCAAATCTGGCTTGAATCGTTTAAAAAATTATAAACTTCTTTAAAAGTGCCTCAAAATTAAGGTATTGTTTTGACTTTTTTTCTAATCGAAACCGCTTAAGTCAAATACTTAAAATTAATTAATATATAAACGAACAGTTGTTCAGTAGCTGGTTTTTGTGCGAGTTACAACGTATTTTTAGCTCATGAAGATTCTGATAACAGGCGCCAATGGGCTGCTCGGCCAACACCTTCTTTCAATTCTACAACATTCCGATCACGATGTGGTGGCTACGGGAAAAGGAGATTTTCGAATTCCCATTAAATTGAGCAACCGCCTACAGTATTTTTCTCTGGATATCACCAATGAAAACGACTGGCATTTATTAGCCACCAAAATTGATCGGCTTGATGCTGTTATTCATTGTGCCGCCCTCACACAGGTCGACTTTTGTGAACAACATCAGCAGGAAACAGATCAAGTGAATGTTCTGGGTACCGAACTTGCCGCAAGGTTTTCGCAAAGCTTTGCAGCGCATTTTATATTCATTTCTACCGATTTCGTTTTCGATGGCACCACAGGCATGTATACGGAAACCGATCCGGTAAACGCAGTAAACTATTATGGTACATCTAAAATAAAAGGAGAAAGATTGGCATCCAATTATCCCGGAAATTGGTCCATAATTCGAACTTGCTTGGTTTTTGGCAATGTATTGGTGGGTACCCGTTCCAATATCATTTCTTGGGTAAAAGAATCCTTGGAACAAAACAAACCGATAAAAGTAGTGAGCGATCAAGTGAGAACTCCTACTTATGTGAAAGACCTGGCTTTAGGTATACTAGCCTGCGTTACTCAAAAAGCTGGCGGCGTATTTCATGTTTCCGGCGAAGAAATTCTCACTCCATACGATATGGCCATGAAAACAGTGGAATATTTCAACTTAGATGGAAGCCTCATCACAAAAGTGAACGCGAATACCTTTACTCAACCCGGGCAAAGACCCTTAAAAACCGGATTCAACATCTCTAAAGCAAAAAACGAGCTCGGATACTCTCCAATCTCGTTTCAAGATGCCATTCGTGATATGATGAATCAGTAGCGTTTCTTAACCTCTCATCCTCTCTACCTGTTCTCCTCTCATCCTCGCTTCCTCGTCTCCTCTCATCTTCCCTTAGTTCATCAATAATATATTGACACTTCTTTGGAGAATATTGAAAGCAATTTCACTCATCAAATTTTCTTTATCCAGCGTAGGGTTCACCTCTGTTATTTCAAAGCAACAAACCTTCCTGTTTTGAACAAACTTGCTGATCAAATCCTCCGCTTCACGCTCTCTCAAACCATTGCTTACCGGAGTACCGGTACCTTTAGAAATGGATGAATCTAAACTATCTACATCGAAACTAATATAGATATCGGTGCAATCAGATAGATAACGAATAACACTTCTTACCACATTCTCGGCCCCTTTTCTTCTTACCTCATTGGTGGTAATTACTTTCATCCCGTGTTTTTCAATCAAGTGCTTTTCTTCTTTTTCAAAATCACGCAAGGAAATAAAAACAATATCCTCAGGCAAAACCTTTGGAGCAATCTTGCCAATTTGTTTGAGTTGATTCCAATAACGTTTGGTCTCTTCATCTACTTCATGCACAGCATAGTCTTCATTGTCTTCATTAATTGACGCCGCTATGGGCATTCCGTGCATGTTGCCCGAAGGAGTGGTGTAAGGAGTATGAAGATCAGCATGCGCATCAATCCAGATCACTCCTAATTTCGATTTCGGTTTGGCCATTTTTATGCCTGCAATGGTTGCACCGGCCGTACTGTGATCTCCACTCAATACAACCGGAAAGAAGTTATTCTTCAAGGTTTCACTAACAGATTTGCTTACGCGCTCATACATGGTTGCTACACCCTTAATTCTTTTCGCATAGGGGCTTTCAATGGGTTCATAAAGCATCTTGTTCTCGTGAGGTATTTTCTCCGATGGAAAATGAATAAAGAAATTACTCATAAAATCCATGGCTGCAATTTTGATGGCATCGATTCCTAAACTGGAACCTCTGGTACCGGCGCCTATTTCCGAAGGAACTTCAATTAGTTTAATGTTTTTCATATAACAGGTTTAATGTATTGGAATGGCTCCAATAAGAATCACAAATGAGTTGAAAATAAATTGGGGAGGGAGCGACTATTAGTCGGGAATGTAAAAGTTCACCGGCAGCAGTTGCTGGGCGAATGGCAATAATCTTCTTTTCTTGTTAAAAAGGAATCTCATGATATTCATGGTCTCTGAAGGCAAAGATAGAAACCTTCCTTAATTTAACGAACAATTGGTAGTATGAAAGTCTGTTAAATCTCTGTTACTACTTGTAAATCATATGTTTAACGTCAAAAATAGCCCCGTTTTCATACCCATCTTTTAACAAAGTTTCAGTGATAGCAGCGGCCGTTACTTTGGGATCTATCAGCCAGTTCTCTTTTTTGTAGTTTAAGAAACGCTCAATACTTGGAAATTCTTGGGCGCTGGCCTCTCGAATTTGCGCCTGCATATTGGTATCCATTACTCCGGGATCGATGCTGCAAATCTTGAAATTAGAATGCTCTGCATTTTCTAAAGCAATGGTTCTCGTTAGCATATCCAATCCTGCTTTCGATGAGCAATACAAGCTCCACCCAAAATATGCTTTGGATGCTGCACCCGATGATATTTGTGCAATTCTAACTTTTCCTTGCCAAGATTTTATTTTTCGAATAAGGATTGCATTTAGTATCGCCGGAGTGGTATAATTCAATTGAATGGTTCGTGCAATGGTGTCGGTAGAATTTTGATCGATGGGGGCAACATGTCCCAAGCTAGCTGCATTGTGAATCAGATAAAGGGAAGTGTAATCGCTCAATTCGATCTTGTTAAGTAGCTCATTGAACTTGTTTTCGAGTTGCGTCACATCACTCAAATCAATGGCTACTTCCTGAAGCTTCTCACTTGATAAACCTGAGATGCCTCTTGCCAATGAAATCACCTCAAATTTTTCATTCAAAAAAGTGTGCACCAACCCTTTTCCCAATCCTTTACTTCCGCCTGTAATGATTGCTATTTTTTTCATGGTACAAAACTAAGTGATCTCAAAAAAAAAGCCCCGAATCTCTCGGGGCTTTTAGAAAACTTATTTCCAATCTATTTTCTTCGAAGGATAGTAGTCGATTTGCATGGCTTTCATTCTTGGTCCATGATAACCCAATCGAACCTTGTACTCGTCCCAACTCCTAGAAGCGGTAGGAGTCCAAGCAATCTCAGCATATCCCGGCAATCGAGGGAATACCATGTATTCGATATCGTCCATCGTTACAATGGTTTCTGTCCACAAAGGTGCTTCTACTCCCCAAATATTTTCACGTTTGATACCGGGTTCCAAATTCGCGGGATCCCAAGTATATGCAGTGTCAACTTCAATGTATCCGGCCCAATGCAAACCTAATTTAGAAGTGGAATCGTATTGCATGTCTAAATATGCTTTTCTTGCAGGCGACATAATCAGTTTTGCGCCTTTGGAAATGGCCATAACTGAGTTCGCAGAATCTGCCCAGTACTGTGCTACCGTATTCGGCTCTAATTTTGAATTGGCTACTTCATCCCAACCAATGGCCAGTTTGCCATGTTTCTTCACCAATAACTGTACCTTTTCCATGAAAGGGATATAGTCTTCTTTTTTGGTAGCATGACTTTCATCGCCACCAATATGCAAGTATTTTCCCGGCGTTAATGCAGCCAATTCACGGATTACATCATCAAGGAATTTATAAGTTACCTCTTTATTAGTACACAAGGTGCTGAACCCAACTTCAATGCCGCTGTACAATTTCGTAGCTGTATCGTTGCAATTGAGTTCTGCATAAGATGCCAACGCCGCATTGGTATGACCCGGCATATCAATTTCAGGAATAATTGTGATGTATCGATCTGCTGCATATTGAACGAGGTCTTTGTATTCTTCCTGCGACAAAAATCCGCCTTTGCCTCCACCTACTTGGGTAGTGCTTCCAATTTCGGTCAACTTAGGCCACGATTTGATCTCGATCCTCCAACCTTGGTCGTCACTCAAATGCAGGTGCAGCGTATTCATTTTGTAAAATGAGATAAGATCAATGTAACGCTTGATGTCTTTAGGTCCGAAGAAGTGGCGCGCGATGTCTAACATTGAACCACGATATTCATAGCTGGGTTCGTCAACAATAGTTGCAGCGGGAATTGTCCAATTGGTTTCAGATTTCGTTGTAGCTTCAATGGCATCGGGTAATAATTGACGAATGGTTTGGATACCATAGAAAACACCGGCACCACCTCCGGCCTTAATGGTAACTTTTTTACCATTAATACTGAGTGTGTAAGCTTCCGGAGATTTTTTAATGGTGGTATCAATTATTAAGTCAATACCGGTACTATCGTTTGCTGCAGGTTTAACTGCCAATTCAAATCCGGTAGCCGGCTTGATAAGCGTGTTGAAGTAACCGGCGAGTTTCTTTAGTTCAAGATTCGCCGTATCAATATTCAAAGTGGTGTTTGCAGCCAATTGAAAACTACCCGTATCTGCTTTTACAGAACTGGGTTTGGGAATAAGATTGTCAATGGCAGCTCGTTTTTCTTTAGCCGGCTCGCTACAGGCAACTGTAAGCAGAAGCAGAACCGCCGCAGAAAATGAAATAGATGAAAAGCGCATAAAGTGGTTGATTTAGAAAGGTGAATATAACTAAAATCAGGCGGCCAACCACCGATATTGTGATGAATTGCAAGGAACATAAATTGCAACCGATTGAATTCATGATTTTTTTAAAAAGCGAAAGATTTTGACCGCTTTGGCATCTAACTTTTTATAATTTTAACTGTTATTGACGTACAATTACTGTTTATGAGAAAGATACTTTCCGCTTGCTTAATTTTTTTAAGTGGATCTTTGTTTGCACAAAAGACCATCCAACGTGATCCCCAAATTGAAAAATGGGTAAAAGAAGTGAATGCCGATTCACTCAAAGCACATATCCAAAAATTGGTGAGTTTCGGCACAAGAAACACCCTTAGTTCTACTACTGATCCTAATAGAGGGATAGGAGCTGCAAGAAATTGGATCCTTCAACAATTTCAACGCTACGCTACTCAATCTAATGGCCGCTTTTATGCATACCTCGATACCACTACGTTGGCTGCTGACGGTCGACGTGTAGACCAACCCATCAATCTTGGAAACGTGATTGGCGTGCTAAAAGGCACCGATACTTCAGATAAACGAATTTTCATGATCAGCGGTCACCTCGATAATATGCGGACCAATGTGATGGATCGTGTAAACGACGCGCCCGGTGCCAATGATGATGGAAGTGGCACCGCAGCAGTAATTGAATCGGCCCGTATTCTCTCTAAGCAATCATTTCCTGCCACCATCATTTTCGTTGCTTTCAGTGGCGAAGAACAAGGTTTATTAGGGGCCAATTTTCTATCAGATAAAGCAAAAAAAGAAAACTGGATGATTGAAGCTTTGCTGAACAATGATATCATGGGCAGCAATCACTCAAATGAAACCAATATCATTAACAATACGAAAGTGCGGGTATTCAGCGAAGGTGTCAGTGGGTATGAAGTAGATAAGAATATCAACAATATTAGAAATCTCGGACTCGAAAATGATGGCGCACCCCGACAGTTGGCTCGTTATATCAAGGAAATAGGAGAGCGCTACGTCGATAATCTAGAAGTAATGCTCATTTATCGAAACGATCGTTTCCTTAGAGGTGGTGACCATACCCCATTTGCTCAAAAAGGTTTTGCCGCAATTCGCATCACAGAGATGAATGAAAATTTCACCCATCAACACCAAGACGTAAGAACGGAAAATGGCATCCAATACGGCGACTTACCGGAGTTCATGGACTTCGAATATCTACGCAAAAACACCGCTTTGAACCTGGCAAATCTAGCAAACCTCGCCAAAGCACCCGGAAAGCCACAAGACGTGAAAATTGAAGTTCGCAAACTTACCAACTTTACTATCTTAAATTGGACAGCCCCTAAGCAAGGAAAAGTAAAGGGCTATTATGTATTGTGGAGAGAAACCAACTGGCCTTATTGGCAATTCAAACAATTTACCACCGAAACTTCTATTCAATTGCCTTACTCTAAAGACAATTATTTCTTCGCAGTGCAAGCAGTAAGTACCGATGGAAATGAGAGCTTGCCGGTACTGCCTGTACCAAGTAGAAACTAAGGAGAAATTAAGAATTATAAATTAAGAATTAATAATGGGGCTTCCACTTCGGAAGTCCTTTTTGTTTCTTGGACGGCTGCCACATTTTGAAATCAAAAAGAAATAGAAATATACTTGATGTGAGGAAAACAGTTCTGGCGGTAATGGATTAAAACAAATAATTGCATATACTAATTAAACTTATCTAATACTAGTTGATAACTATTGGTGTAACTGCTCTGCGTAAGCCCAATAAAGACTGATGTTTAAGAGAATTGAATTTGAAAAAAATGTATGACTTGGTAAATCCAAGAGATGGAAACTTGTTGCTCCCTAATTATTATTTCTTACCGCGGCGGCGCAGCGTCCGCTGCGATAACGCAGCGCTGACAGTCTCTCTGTTTTTCCTCCCTTCCCGCAAGAGCCTCGCCTGAGGGACTGCAATTGCTTCGTAAATTCCAGACTGCTCCCGGCTGTTTAATTCTTAATTCTTAATTATTAATTGCCTCCCAAATACACATTATTCGTAAATGGATCTTGGTCTTTATCTTCTTGCCAATTGTATTCCATATCACGCGCAACCTTTCGAGCGAAGGCACTACCGAATTGATCACTTAGAAATCCTAAACTCATATCGGTACCGGCACTAACTCCGGAGGAAGTATAGAACTTTCCGTCCACCACCCAACGGGCCGATTGTTGCCATGCAACATCAGGTGAAGTAGCCGTTACCCAGTGATAAGCTTTCTTATTAGTTGTTGCTTTTTTGTTTTTAAGCAATCCTGTTTTTGCTAAAAGTGCAGAACCGGTGCAAACAGTTAGTACGTATTCACTTAGAATGGAAATATGTCGCAAGGCATCAATAAATTCCGCGTTTTCAATCATTTTACGCGTTCCGTGACCGCCCGGTATAACGAGTACGTCTACTCCTTCTTCTGTAATAGCAGAAAGTGGTTCTGTGTATATTAAAATGCCATGGTCATTGCTGATGGCCTCTCCGTGTAGAGAATAGAAACGAACTTGATAGACCGATTGATTTCGGCCAAATACTTCTACAGGTCCAAAAACGTCCAAGGTTTGAAATTGATCAAATAAGAGTACACCAACACTAAACATGGTGCGAAGTTACAGATTTATCCAATTTTCACCGAAGTCATGCTGAGTGAGCCTGCCACTAACTTATCGTTGAATAATGAAATTGCATCCTTTTCTTCTTTCAACCCTAAAGTATAGATCAACGGAAGGTAGTGGTCGGGACTCGGTATCGATAACAGCGCGGGCTTCCCCAAACTTTGATACTGAAGTAAAGGTTTGGTATCTCCACTTAACAGATGTTTGTTGAACAGCGCTCTGGCTTCTATTGCCCAGTCGTAACCGTAATTATCGCGGTAGAAATTCTGAAAATCAACCATTCCCAAATTGTGAATGATATTACCACTTCCTATAATCAATATGCCTTTTTTTCGCAACAAGGCCAATTCTTTTGCTAAGTTGAAATGCCATTCTGCATTCCGAGTATAGTCGATGCTAAATTGAATTACAGGAACAGAAGCGTCGGGGTAGAGGTGCTTGATCACGCTCCATGCACCATGGTCTAATCCCCAAGTTTCATCGAGTTGAACAGTGGTGCTCTTTACCAATTCTTTGGTGGTTTGAGCTAAGCCGGGACTTCCCGGAGCCGGATACTGAACTTCATACAATTCTCTCGGAAAGCCCCCAAAATCGTGAATAGTACGGGGCATTTGCATGGCAGTTACAAACGTACCTCTCGTGAACCAATGAGCAGAAACACAAAGAATGGCTGCGGGCTTTTGGATGTTTTTAGCTACTTCTTTAAATGCTCTGGTGAATTCATTGTCTTCAAGTGCATTCATCGGGCTTCCATGTCCCAAGAATAATACAGGCATGGGGTCTGTAGATGGTAATTGATCTGCGAAATTGCGCAGCTCATGCAAATTCATATCCATAGTAAAAAGGGAGCTTATACCTAATGTTTGTAAAAAAACACTTCTTTTCATTAGAATACAAAACTACAATCCATTCGATGTAACAACATTGACCTAGGATAACAAATCCTTTACTTTCCCAATTGAAGACTTCCCACAATTTGTTCTGCTATGGGTTCCCACTCCTTTTGAAGTTTTTCTACGCAATTAAATGAACCGAGGAGCAATTGACCATTGTAACTCGCGAAAAAATAATAGTTGAAGATTTTCTGATCGATGGCCTTTGCGCTAAATTTTATGAATCCGATTTCTTTTCCATTTACTTTTCGAGTGCCTTTAGAAAGAATTTTGATATCGGTCCTTGCCTTAGTGAGTTGCTCGGCTTGAAATCCGGTGAATGCGGCAATTTGTGCCTCGTTCACTTTTTGCTCTGAGTAGTCAAGAATGATATTTACTGTGCCTTCCTCATTGGTAAGTACCAACTCAGGTCTTTGTTTCATTTTATACTTTAGTTCCCACATTTCAGGTGTCATTTCCAAAAGTGAGGCAGGTGCTTTTATGCGTATGGCACCTTTGAGAATGCTGTTGGTAGTCATTGAGTCTTGCTGTCCAAACCCAAGAAGCGTACCTACGCCGGTTAACAATAATAAAGTGAAAATGAATTGTTTCATGGTATCTGAGGTATTTTAGTACCTTTAAGTAGCTATAAAATTACACTTTATGAAGCAAGTTTTTAAATTAGGATGGATTACATTCTTATTATGCACCGTTTTAACAATAAATAGCCAAGCTCAATCGAAAGATACCGTGCCGGTAAATCCAAGAACGGCTATGATGCAAAAGCGTGCATCAGAGTTGATTTTTCCCGTAATTAAAGGCTCTGTAGCTTCCGGTGTATTTCCAATTTCTAATCCAAAGTCAAAGATCGATTCTAACATGGATTATAAACTCCTGTTCGATTTTACTGTTGGTATCAATGCACAGTACCAAAATGGAATGATCAATGAGGGGTTAGACGAAATTGGGCGGATGATCAACCTGCACCGAGCAGCCGGTGTTTCTGCAAAGCATCTTAAAGTTGTAGTTGTAACGCACAGTGCTGCAGTACTTAGCTTGCTGAATGACGCTGCTTTTCAAGCAAAATTCAAAATCAACAATCCAAATGCCGACATTATAAAGCAACTTCAATCTATCGGAGCAACAATAGTAGCCTGTGGGCAAACCATGCAATTCCGCGACATCAAAGAAGAACAACTGATTGATGGAGTTCAAAAAGCATTTTCTGCGCGTACTGCTTTGTCAACTTACTTAAGTAAAGGATACGTTCCCTTTCAAATCGCTGAACAACATTAATTATTCTTCAATAATGGGAGTGCACTCGTGGTCTAGGATCTCGAGTGTTTTCTCATAAAAGTAGCGGGCGCGCTCTGGGCTTGTTCCAACACACAATACACCCAGTTTACCATGTTCCGACAGAGCGCCTACCAAATGAAACATCACACCTTCTTGAGAAGCAGAGTCATAGATCAATCCGTGGTAAATGGAAATGTGCATCAAATCATCAGGAGTGAGTCCTTTGTAGTGTTCGCTAAATACATTGTCTGAGGCAAAGTAATAGCGTTTGTTTCCACTAGAGGTTAAATACAATCCGGTTTCATCATTGTATTTCCCATCTGTTAAGAATTGAAGCAGCAAGAGTGGGTGGGTGGTTCCCCCTTTTCGGAGATTGATTTCAATGGCATAATGTTTCCAACTTTGATCTGTTTGTTGAACTGAAATGAAATCAATGGCAAACCGGCCCAATGCGCCTTTTTTGGACAGCGTTTCAGCAATTTTTCGACCTTCTTTCGCTAATGTTACATTGTAGGCGGCATCAGCAGGAAAGATCGCACCAATAAAGATTTGACCATCATCGCCCCCCAACACTTGATCGTGAGTACTTACAATTTCTACTTCACCATGAGTACCAATTACGCACTGAACAGAAGGAGAGGTTTTGATTTCACCATCTAAAAATTCTTCAACAATTCCTCCCATAAATACGATCTTTTCAAAAAATAAAGCATTCGATACATCGTGCGCTACCGTTTTGAAATTGGATTCAAAACTGCTTTCTATCGCAGCTCTTAAATCAGTGCCTAGTTCGGAGGGGTATTTGTACATGGCATTCCCATCGCCACTGAAACCATCGTTTAGTTTTACTACGGCCTTACGAAGCGAAGGATATTTCTCTTTTAATTTTACCAATGCATCAACTACATCTTCTTTTGAATGCAAATCTTCAAACCCGTCTGGAAGCAATACACCGCTTTCTCGAAATGTCTTTCTGCCACCTGATTTAGAACCTTCGTATTGTTTATCGGGATCAGTTCCAAACAAAGGAATACCCAATTGAACAGCCAAGGTTTTTTCCAATGGGGTAATATTGTAACAGGTTAAATGCGCCGATGCGGCATCCGGAATCAAACTCTTAATTCTATCAATTAAACGTGGACGCTCCAAAACTTTCTCCGTTAAAGATCGCACCGATGCATCGTGGCAACTAATCATATGAAGTCGTTGTCTGGCATGGTGATCTGTAATGCCCGGAAGCATATGTAAGTAATAATCTACAATACTATCGGGAACGGGTACACTTGTTATGTAAATGACTTTGGTTAAAGGCATGCGGAGTAGCATCAATAAACAAAGCATTCGCTCTTCATAATGGATGGCGCCTTTTACCTTCGACAAGATGTCTTGGTCCAAAGTTAAAGACGGAAGAATCACCACGGTTCTTGGAGCAAGCTTATCAGGAAACACCTCTTTATATTGCTTCTCGAATCCTTTTTGTAATTCCATAAAGCGAAGACGCTCGGCTTCTGAACCTGAGGGATACAAATTAGCTTTTGGTTCGAAGGTTTTACGGGCAATAGGGGTCCCTGTAGGCATAAAACAGTTTTTACCTAAATTACGAAGAATCTTACTTAAAAAATCGGGGATTAAAGCTTTACAACGTTTCCGGTTCTTACCGATTCGTCGCATGCAAATGCAATTCGCAAACTGTTAACCGCATCGTCCATATGATCTGTGAGATCAATATCTTCTCGAATAGCTGTTACAAAATAACGTTGTTCTCTATTACACAATTCCTGATGGTCGGGCTCGTCGGTTAAATTGATCCATTCATCCGGTTGCGTGAACTCATTTTTGTCATTAATAGTGGCATGGTGCACCCGTAGACTTTCGGTTTTGGTATGTGCTTCCACCGAATCAGATTTGCCTTTTCCACCCGCATCTTGCGCAACTATTGAAACAGAGCCTTTGGGTCCAAACACGTCTTTTACAAAAAAAGCTGTTTCACTCACCATCGGCCCCCAACCTGCTTCATACCAACCTACTGATCCGTCTTCGAAACGAATTTGTAATTGTCCATAATTGTAGTTTCCGGCGGGTATGTCTTCAGTAAGTCTTGCACCTATTGCAGAAACCGATACCGGCTTTGAACGAACCATTTGGCACATCACGTCAATATAGTGTACGCCACAATCTACAATAGGGCTGAGGCTTTTCATTAAGTTTCTGTGAACATCCCACATATAACCATGACTCTGCTGATTCAAATTCATGCGCATAACCAACGGTTTTCCCATGGTTTGAGCCAACTCAATAAATCGAATCCATGAAGGATGATGACGAAGAATATAGCCTACCACCAGTTTCTTATTGGCTGCTTTGGCAGCATCAACAACGCGTTGTGCTCCTGCCACTGTAGCAGCAACCGGTTTTTCAATAAATACATGACAGCCTCTCTCAAAAGCTGCTATAGCAAAAGACTCGTGAGTATCGGGGTAAGTTGAAATACAAACCGCATCGGGTTTTGTAGCTTCCAAAGCTTCAAAATAGTCGGAAAAAAGGGGATAGCCACCACCTAATTTTTCATTCAAAACTTCTTTGCTTTTGCCGGTCGATACAATACCGCATATCTCAATTCCTTCCGTGAGGGTGTACGCAATGGCATGAGAAGCTCCCATATTGCCACAGCCCACCACCAATACTCTTATGTTTGACATTCTTTGATTTGTTTAAGAGTGCCAAAAATAAGAAAGGAATTTGATTATCGCTTACGGTCTAACAAAGCATCTCGCTCTTCGGTGAGTACTTTCACCTGACGACGCAGTTGATTGTTCTGAATAAATAGAAAGGCTGCTACTACTAAAAGGCCAAGGCCTATAACGATTTCTGTAAGGGAATCGGGACCCACTACTAAGCCAAAAATCATACAATAAAAGGGTTGGTTTAAGAACAGATACAAATATAATAAAAACTTCTATGTTTTTTTCAAGAACGAACCCTTTTAAAACCAGTATTTCACAAACGATTCTATGAAAAATTAAACCAAACAACCGTTAGTTTTTATCAAAAAAACGGTTATTTTTGCAACTCAAATCAATTGATATGCATTTCCAGTTATCAGAAGAACATCTCATGATTCAAAAAGCGGCACGCGATTTTGCACAACAAGAATGCTTGCCCGGCGTAATTGAGCGCGATGAACATCAAAAAGTGCCAAAAGAACAATTGATGAAATTGGCTGAATTGGGATTCATGGGAATGATGGTAGACCCCGCTTACGGTGGCTCCGGTATGGATACAATCAGTTACGTATTAGCCATGGAAGAGATATCAAAAGTTGACGCATCTGTAAGTGTTGCCATGAGCGTTAACAATAGTTTGGTTTGTTGGGGACTAGAGGCTTTTGGTTCTGAGGATCAAAAAATTAAATACCTAACGCCTTTAGCACAAGGAAGGAAAGACGGTGAACTGTATTTGGGAGCATTTTTATTGAGCGAACCGGAAGCCGGAAGTGACGCCACTTCTCAGCGAACCACAGCCGAAGATAAAGGGGATTACTACTTGCTCAACGGTACCAAAAACTGGATAACCAATGGCTCTACAGCCAGTGTATATTTGGTGATTGCCCAAACCGACCCAGCCAAAGGAAGCAAAGGTATCAATGCTTTTATCGTAGAAAAGAACAGTCCGGGCGTTACTGTTGGAGCCAAAGAAAACAAACTTGGAATTCGCGGCAGCGATACACATAGCATTTTGTTCAACGATGTGAAAGTGCCTAAAGAAAATAGGATCGGTGCCGATGGTTTTGGATTCACATTCGCAATGAAGACCTTAGCAGGAGGTAGAATCGGAATTGCAGCTCAAGCACTTGGAATAGCCAGCGGTGCCTACGAATTAGCACTGGCGTATTCAAAACAACGCAAAGCTTTTGGAAAAGAAATTATGCATCACCAAGCCATTCAATTTAAGTTAGCCGACATGGCCACCAGAATTGAAGCATCTCGATTGCTCTGCATGAAAGCTGCTTGGGAAAAAGATCAACACCTCGATTATACCTTGAGTTCTTCAATGGCCAAAGTATATGCATCAGAAACAGCCATGTGGACCACCACAGAAGCCGTACAAGTTCACGGAGGATATGGATTTGTAAAAGAATTCCACGTAGAACGTTTGATGAGAGATGCAAAAATTACGCAGATCTATGAAGGAACCAGTGAAGTACAAAGAATTGTGATTTCACGTTCCATATTAAAATAGTCCAATACTGATTGCTTGCTAGTTTCCTGCACCAATGATTCGATCATAGCGGTGCAGGATTTTTTTTACAGCACCAACCGGAATAAATTTTCTGGATAAAGTAAACCGATAGTTGCCGGTATTTACAGAATAAGAACTTGTTCTATGAATGCCTCGAATGCCGTTGGTATTCGAAACCCAAGAGAAACTCAATCCCCAGTCGGCACTATTGTAACCCGCAACCAATCGAATCAAAAGATCCGGTGCCAATCGCCAAGTATGATATTTTACTTGATCGGTTCTTTCATTTACAGTTCCCAAATCAATGCTAATGGTTCCTGAGCCTGTTGCATACCAATGTTCTTTATACACCCATGTATATGAGTACCCAATTCCTGGTCCGGCCTGAACATAACTCAGATATCGAATGGCAGCCTGCTCATACAAAGAAGCCCTCGATGAAGGAACAAAGGCACTGTCTCCTTTAACTCTTCCGGCTACAAATACGCCTCCTACCAATAAACTTCCGGAAGATTTCTTTTGCCACTCGTCTTGTATGAATGCTGCACGGTAGCTGTATTTTCGATTATTCAAAATATAGTAAGCACTAACACCAAGTTCATTTACAGCAATATCCGGTCGTAAGTAATAACTGTTTACTGAACTAGCTGCAGTTCCTTTAGGAAACAAAAAGTAGCCTTTGTAAAATTGTCCGAAGCCATCGATCCGCCATTTTTTACCGTATAAATGCGATTGCAAATCCAAATATTTTGTGGTGCCTTTATCTGAATCTTTGTTCAAAAATTTTAAGCCGTATCCTAAGTTGATAGTAAGCCCTCGGTAAGTGGCTCCTAATCCCAAGTTTAAATTGGTGTTAGGTCGGTATTGCAAGAAATATTGATTGCCTTTCCCATTTACATTAAATATGGTGTACTTCTGCGATAAATAAGTTCGTAGGGTCAATTGATCATCGAATGATTCTACATAACTCGAATCTCTTTCAGTGCCCGTTTGCGCCAGCATCGAGTTGTTTATAAAAAACACCGTAAAAAGTAGTACATAAATGAAACGGTTCAAAGGAAGGA
>DGDD01000079.1 GCA_002385265.1 Chitinophagaceae bacterium UBA3961 | reverse complement strand
CAAAAGTCGACCCGCTTTTTACTATTAAGCGTGTTGGGTGGCGATTTTAATGTGGTGACCGCTCCGGACCATCATTCGGCATTTTACATGCTGTCGAAAAAGAAATTGCCCGACCTGATCATTGTTTCTACTCAACAAACAGATATGGCCGATTGGGAATTGATTGAACATTTCATTACCCATCGTAGCTATAAAGACATACCCCTCTTGGTTCTTTCCAATTACTCAAAAATTGAAACAACCAAGCGGTGCCTGCAAATGGGCATTCAAGAATACTTTCTGAAGCCCTTCAATCCACTGGATTTATTGAATACTGTACAACGAATGATGGACACTCCTGCTTTCTACGCGCTGAAGCGTACAGCAGGCTAACGGAAATGATCAACTGCTTATTTATGGATTTGAACAAATTACTGAACTCAACCGAAACTCCTGTTATGGCTACTAAAGCAAGACGCATCACCGCCAAACCCCATTTCAATAAAAAACTGTCGGTTTTCCCGAAGAGAAGAACGCCGTTGATCTTGTTGTCGATGATGAGGAGAGCGAAGAAGAACTGAGATAATTAATAATTAATAAGTAACAAGTAATAATTAATAATGAAACAGCCGGGTTAATTAACAATTAATAAGTAATAATTAATAATTGAACAGCCGGCAGTCAGGTTGATTGAATATCGGAGGCTAATTTGTGTTAATCTGCACTAATCTGAGTATCTGTGGTGAAATAGAAACGAAATCTCTAATTGACTACTAGTCGTCTAAATTTTTCAACAGTTTACTCAACCGCAACGTAAGGAAGCCCTTCGACTCAACCTTCGGTTGGCTCAGGGACCACGCAAAGGTGCGCAACGAATGTCGCTGCGAAGCAGCAAAAAAACTCAAAAACTTAAAAACTTAAAACTTACAACTTTCACTAAAGCCTAACCCCCAACGCCTCATTCCACAACTAAATCCCCACCACCACCCCAACAGCTTTTCATTGCAACCATGGTTCTCCGTAACTTTGCCAAAAAATTACCATCGTTCCCGGATCGCACATATTGAGTACGCCTATTGAATATTTAAAAGGGGTGGGACCCCAAAGGGCCGATTTGCTCAAAAAAGAGCTTTCTATCTTCACATTTAAAGACCTGTTGGAATGTTATCCTTACCGACATGTCGACAAAACCCGCATCAATCGCATTTGTGATATACATCTCACTACCGAATACATTCAAGTGGTGGGAAAACTGGTGAGCCATGAAGTAGTGGGTACCAATCGCGCAAAACGACTGGTGGCCGTAGTTACTGATGGCACCGGAACTTTGGAACTAACCTGGTTTCAAGGAATCAATTATGTCCAGAAAATTTTAGGGATTGGAAATACCTATCTTATTTACGGTAAAGTGGGATTCTTTCAGGGGCAAGCACAAATCACCCATCCTGAAATTGAAACTTATGTTGCCGAAAACAGTCAGGGTAAGGCCTACTTAGAACCTGTTTACCCTTCTACCGAAAAATTAAAAGCGCGCGGACTAGGCGGCAAGAATTTCTCCAAATTGGTACACGCCTTATTAATGCAATTGCGCGAACGCGATCTACCTGAGTTCATGCCTGAGTCCATCGTAAAAGAATTGAATCTTCCCTCAAGATATGCCTCCATTAATGCGGTTCATTTTCCTGCCAATCAGGAAAGTTTTGAATCGGCCCTCAATCGAATCAAGTTCGACGAATTGTTCATTGCGCAATTGAGAATGGGATTGATGAAGGCACAACGCCATCGCTACAGCAAAGGAGTGGTGTTTGAAAAAGTAGGCGATTGTTTTAATACGTTCTACAATCAATACCTGCCCTTCCCCCTAACCGGTGCGCAGAAACGAGTGATCAAAGAAATTCGGCAAGATTGCGGAACGGGAAAACAGATGAATCGATTGTTACAAGGAGATGTGGGCAGTGGTAAAACCATTGTGGCCTTGTTGGTGATGTTGATTGCCGTTGACAATGGATTCCAAGCCTGTTTGATGGCGCCTACTGAAATTCTCGCGCAACAACATTATCAGAACATCAGCAGGCTTTTGAAAGAAATGGACATTGAAGTGGCATTGCTCACCGGATCGGTAAAAGGGACTGCTCGCAAAAAAATATTGCAGGATTTAGCGGAAGGAAAATTGAAACTGATCATTGGAACCCACGCGGTATTGGAAGATCCTGTTCAATTTAAGAACCTCGGAATAGCCATTATTGATGAACAACACCGATTTGGTGTAGCCCAGCGTGCAAAATTGTGGGGAAAAGCATCTATACCTCCGCATGTATTGGTGATGACCGCAACGCCCATTCCAAGAACATTGGCGATGACAGCTTACGGTGATTTGGATTATAGCGTGATCGATGAATTGCCTCCCAACCGTAAACCAATTTTAACCGTACATCGTTATGAGAGCGCGAGGCATCAGGTGATGGGATTTATGAAGGAGGAAATTGAGAAAGGAAGGCAAGTGTACATCATCTTCCCATTGATCGAAGAATCGGAAAAATTGGATTATGAAAATTTGATGCGAGGCTACGAGAATGTGCAGGCTTGGTTTCCGGAGCCGAAGTATTGGATCAGCATGGTACATGGGCGTCAGCCATTGGACGTGCGAGAAACCAATATGAAACGGTTCAAAGACGGAGAAACGCAAATAATGGTAGCCACTACCGTAATTGAAGTGGGAGTAGATGTGCCGAATGCCAGCGTTATGATCATTGAAAGTGCTGAAAAGTTTGGGTTGAGCCAGTTGCATCAGCTGCGTGGACGGGTAGGAAGAGGCAGTGAGAAAAGTTTTTGCATTTTATTAACGGGCACCAAACTAAACAATGATGCCAAAGAACGGTTAAAGACCATGTGCGCCACCAGCGATGGCTTTAAGATTGCGGAGAAGGATATGGAGCTGAGAGGGCCCGGTGAAATTGAAGGAACACGCCAAAGCGGCGAATATCAATACAAATTAGCCAATATCCTCAATGACAAGCCCCTGCTGGACCTCGCAAAAAAATGGGCTGAACAGGTAGCTGAAAACGATCCTTCTTTGGATTCGGCAGAAAATTTGCCGTTAAAAAACTACCTGATGGAGCAAAAGGGAAAGACTCCCTGGAGCAAAATATCGTAAAGCCGCTAGCCGGTGCCGTATAGGAAAACCGTGCTTTTATCGTTAACTTGTAAAAAACATCCTTTGGGCTGGAAAAACTATTTGCTGATTTTGGGTTTGCTACTCTTCCCTACCCTGTTTGCCTGGACTCAAACAGGTAATTTTCAATTCGTGGAGAACAAAGGTCAATGGGATTCAAAGATCTTGTATCAGAGTGATGTTCCGGCCGGAGCGTTCTACTTACACAACAACGGATTCACCGTACTTCAACACAATGTATACGATTTAACCCGTTTGCAAGAGCGGATGCACATGCCCGGTGAAACTGCACATGGTGTGGGCCGAGATCCATTGAAACCCATTCAATTGGTTGAACCTCCGAAATCATCGATCAATGAAGTGATCACGCTTCACTCTCATGCCTATAAAGTAAGCTTTTTGGGAGCCAATGCAGCTATTCCTGTGCGTGCTGAAAAGAAGATGCAAGAATACAGCAACTACTTCATGGGAAATGACCCTTCGAAATGGGCCAGTAATGTTTCACAATTTGGCGCTGTTACTTACGCAAATGTATATCCTAATATTGACGTTCGCTATTATGCAGAGAACGGTAGATTGAAATATGATTTTGTTGTACATCCGGGAGGAAGGGTTTCCGACATTCAAATGGAATATGCGGGTGTTACAAAATTGAGTGTTAAGAAGCGCGAATTGATCATTGGCACTTCGGTAGGAGAAATTAAAGAATTGTACCCCTACAGTTATCAGTTTATTCCAGGTGTGGGCAAGAAAGAAGTGACCTGTGATTATGAGATTGTGCAAGACAGCGTGGTTCGCTTCAAAATAAAACCCTACGATGCCACACAAACATTGATCATTGATCCTACACTGATCTTTTCCACTTTTACCGGTGGTTCTAATAACTATGGTTTTACTGCCACTCCGGGACCGGATGGTGGCCTGTTTGCAGGTTGTCTCATTTTTGCGGCAGGATTTCCGGTAACGCCCGGGGCTTTTCAGAAAGATTTTGGCGGAGGCAATGCAGGAAGTAACCTACCAACCGATATTGGTATCATGAAATTTAACCCTACCGGTACGGCTCGCATGTATGCGACCTATTTAGGTGGAAATGGAAATGATTTTCCTCATAGTTTGTTTGCAGACCCTCAAGGGAATTTGGTGGTGTTGGGTAGAAGTTATTCTTCCGATTATCCAACTACAGTAGCGCAGGTTGGTACCGGAGGCGGAGCCGATATTGTTGTTACGAAATTGAATGCTACAGGATCGGCGCTAATTGGCTCGTTGAAAATTGGTGGCTCCGGTGCTGATGGAGTAAACATTTCCGACAATTTCGTTACACTGAATCACGTGCCACAGAGTTTAAGTCAAAACTATGGCGATGAAAGTAGAAGCGAAGTGGTATTGGATGCCGGCGGCAATATTTATGTGGCTGCCAATTCCAATTCTTCTAATTTCCCTACAACCGCCGGTGCTTTTCAAACAACCAGAAGTGGTTTACAAGATGGTGTTGTACTCAAAATTAACCCCAATTGTAATGCTGTAATTTGGAGTAGTTATTTAGGAGGAACAGGTGATGATGGTGCTTATGTACTGGAGATCAATCCGGCCACACAAAATATTTTTGTTGCGGGTGGAACCGCTAGTAGCAATTTTCCCGGCATTTCCGGTGGCGTACTTCAAGGTACGTTCAACGGTGGGTTGAGTGATGGTTATGTAGCAGAAATTGCAAACAATGGTTCTGCTATCATTCGCTCTACGTATTTGGGAACAACGGCCCTCGATATTATTTATGGAATCAAGTTCGATCGATTGGGATTCCCCTATGTAATGGGAATTACACGTGGCACCTGGCCGGTTGTGAATGCCACTTATAGCAATGCCAATAGCAAGCAATTTGTTGCCAAACTTCAACCGAATTTATCAGCTTTCGTGTATTCAACGGTGTTTGGAAGTGGTGCGCCAAAGCCGAATATGTCGCCCGTAGCATTTCTGGTAGACCGTTGTGAAAACGTGTACATCTCCGGTTGGGGTGGATGGATCGACAATCGACCCGATCCATATGATATGGCAGGTGTAGCAGGTATGCCTACCACAACCGATGCAATTAAAAAAACAACCGATAATAAAGATTTCTACTTCATCGTAATTCAGAAAAATGCTTCCGCCCTATTGTATGGAAGTTTCTTTGGTCAGGATGGAGGTGAAGGAGAACATGTGGACGGCGGAACCAGTCGCTTTGATGCCCAAGGGGTGATTTACCAAGCGATATGTGCCAACTGTGGTGGAGGTGTGAATTTTCCAACAACGCCCGGTGTAGTTGCTCCCGTGAATACCTCGGGAGGATGTAACCTGGCAGCAGTGAAGATCTCCTTCAATTTTGCCGGTGTGGCATCGGGACCAAAAGCTTTTATCAATGGAGTTCAAGATACGGTGGGTTGTTTACCATTGACCATCAATTTCAGAGATACAGTAAAGAACGCTAAAAGCTATGAATGGGATTTTGGTGATGGTAGTGGTACAATCCGAACTACCAATACCGATATTTCGCATACTTTCACAGCAACCGGAACCTATACCATTCGATTGATTGCTGTCGATTCGAATACTTGTAATATTCGAGACACCGCGTTTATTCATGTACGCGTAAGAGATGATAAGGCGAATTTGAACTTCACCAATACCAAATTGCCTCCTTGCGAATCGATCACCTATCGCTTTGATAATTTATCGACCGCACCTCCGGGCAAGCCATTTACGGGTCAAGGATTTGTTTGGGACTTTGGTGATGGCACGCGCATTAGTTCAGGAACGGGTTCTGTAACCCATGCGTTCCCATCGGCCGGAACTTATAAAGTAAAATTGATTTTAACCGATACCAATTATTGTAACGCACCCGATTCAATGAGTGTTGACTTGCGTATTGCCTCCAATGTGGATGCGCAGTTCCAAACCAACTTGAATGGTTGTGTGCCTTACAATGCACAATTCAACAATACCTCTTTGGCGGGAACCAGTTTCTTCTGGGATTTTGGTGATGGCACTACTTCTACCGAAATAAGTCCAACACACTTATACGCCAATATAGGCACCTATACCGTTAAGATGTATGCCACTGACCCTAATACCTGTAACCAGGTGGATAGTTTGATTGTGACGTTAACGGTGAACCCCATACCTACGGCTAATTTCAGTTATACGCCGGTAACCCCGGTGTTGAACACGCCTACTATTTTCACTAATCTATCGCAGAATGCGGTACGTTATAAATGGTTGTTTGGTGATGGTGATAGTACCTTGAAAAATACAGCAGATACCACCTTGCATCAATACAATATTTCGGGAACATACAATGCTTGTTTGATCGCTTACAATCAATTTGGTTGTACCGATACTATTTGTCAGCCGATACAAGCCTTGGTAAAACCCTTGTTAGATGTACCGAATGCCTTTACACCGAATCGATTTGGAAACAACTCCGTAATTGGTGTTCGTGGTTTTGGTATTGTGAAGATGAAGTTTACGATTTACAATCGTTGGGGTCAGGTTGTATTTTCCACCACCGATCGCAAGATTGGTTGGGACGGAACCTTCAACGGCAAGCCACAACCGATGGACGTGTATGCGTATACGTTGGAGGCGGAGTTTAGTGATGGAACGAAGGCGAGGAAGACGGGGGATATAACATTGATAAGGTAGAGGAGCGAGGAGGCGAGGAACGAGGAGAAAGAACAGGTGGAGGAACAGGGGGATGCGGGTACGAGGAGATGAGGAGACGAGGAACGAGGAAATACAGGGGGATTGCCAGCGCTGCGACGCCGCGGTAAAAAAACAAGAAAAAGAACTTTGCGAATACTCTGCGGGCTTTGCGGCCTCTGCGGTGAAAACACATTAAAACTTAGTTAATGATTGCTAAATAGGGTTTCAGTAGCAAACCTTTCAGTGCATTTAACAGTATATTTATAAGCGCATGAACGATAACCGGAACATAAAGAGTGTGATCAAGAATTGGAGTGTCCGCATTGGATTGATGTGGGTGCTGGGAATGGTGTGTTCGGTTTCAGCTACAGCGCAGGATCTACATTTCTCACAATGGTACAATACTCCACTGGTGACCAATCCGGCGAATACCGGTTTTATCCCCGATGCAGACTATAGAATTGGTGCCAATTACCGCAATCAATGGAGCTCGATCATGAGCATTCCTTATAAAACCATGAGTATTTGGGGTGATGCGCAATTGTTCCGCGATCGCATTGAAAGTGGATGGTTGGGTGTTGGTGGCGTGATCATGCGCGATGTGGCCGGAAGCGGAAGTTTGAGTTCTACCAAAGTATATCTATCAACAGCCTATCACCAAATGTTGGGCGTAGCGCATTTGTTGAGCTTTGGTGTGAACATGGGCTGGTCGAACAAACGCATCAACACTTCTGAATTGAAATTCCCTGACCAATTTGATGGTCAATTCTTCGACAATACCTTGCCGACAAGTGTAGTGATTGATGCACCGAATAATAACTACTTGGATGTACAGGCGGGATTGAACTATGCTTTCTTCCCTAACGATAAATTGTACATCAACGGAGGAGTTTCGATGTGGCATTTGAACAGACCCAGAGAAAGTTTCTTCACCACTGATCCGGTTGGTTTTGATAGCAGATTGCAACCGCGTTATTCTGCGTTTGTGAATGCGAGTGTGAAAGTGAGTGAATCGGTGATCGTGAATCCGATGGGGTATTATAGTAGACAAGCGGGTGCGAGTGAGATGGTGATTGGGGGCTTTGCGCAGTTTGATTTGGGAAATAGTGGAGAGAATCAGTTTTTAGCGGGGATCTATATGCGTCCGGGTGATGCGTTTATTCCTTTGGTGGGTTTGGAATGGAAGGGTGTTCGGTTGACGTTTACGTATGATGCTACTACTTCTAGTTTGAGTCAGTTTAATAATACGAGAGGTGCGTTGGAGTTTGCGTTGATGAAGAGAGGGTTTTATAGTGAGTATAATGGGGATAAGAGGCAGAGTTTGTGTCCGAGTTTCAGATAAGATGTTAGGCTTTAGGCTTTGGGTGTTAGGCTTTTTTTGACCACAGATAGCTCAAATTATACAGATTGACACAGATTAGCCTCTGATATTCAATCAGTCTGATCGCCGGCTATTTGCTCCTAAATCATAGTTTTTTTACCGCAGCGGCGCAGCGGTCGCAGCGGAAACGCAGCGCTGGCAGTCTCTCTGTATTTACTCTATTTTCCTTCTCCCCTTCCCACAACTGCCTCGCTTCGCAATTTTCAGCCTCCTTTCCGTATTCCCCCTGTTCTTCTTCCTGTTCTTTCTTGATCTCGCCGGGTGTTTCATTATTAATTATTAATTGTTTTTCCATTCTGAAAACC
>DGDD01000234.1:1331-2630 GCA_002385265.1 Chitinophagaceae bacterium UBA3961 | reverse complement strand
CGTTACACCTACTGTAAGCAGTAACATCAAAAAATTGCTGGTACCGTTCAATTCTGACCAAACTTTAACTCCAGTAGCATCAGTGATGTTGCCACCAAAGAAAGCCAGTTTTAAAGTAACAACCGACAGTACGCCTGCTATTAGTAACCAAATGGTTTGAATGCGTTGAATCATATTGTGAAATTAACCTAATTCTGGATAAAGTGGGAACTGTTGCATAAAGCTGTGAACCTGCTCTTTTACAGCAGCTACTTTGGCTTCATCGTCGATATTCATCAATACCGTATCAATGAACTCAACAACAGTTTCCATGTGCGCTTCTTTCATGCCACGAGTAGTGATGGCAGGAACTCCCACACGAATACCTGAAGTAACGAATGGCGATTTATCATCGAAAGGCACCGCATTTTTATTCAAGGTGATGTGCGCTTTGTCGAGTGTTTCCTGTGCTTTTTTACCGGTAATATTTTTATTGCGAAGATCGATCAACATCAAATGGTTGTCGGTACCTCCACTAATCAAATTGTAACCACGTTTTACGAAGGCGGCTGCCATGGCTTGCGCATTGGCAATGATTTGCTTTCCGTAGGCTTTGAAGTCGTCGGATAAGATCTCTCCGAAAGCCACTGCTTTTGCAGCAATCACATGCTCCAATGGCCCACCTTGCATACCGGGGAATACCGCTAAGTCGAGCAATTGACTCATGGTACGAATGTTTCCTTTAGGGTCTTTCAATCCCCAAGGATTTTCGAAATCGTGGCGCAACATGATCACACCACCACGAGGACCGCGTAATGTTTTATGGGTAGTAGAAGTTACGATGTGGCAATGATCGAACGGATCGCTTAACAAACCAGCGGCAATTAAACCGGCCGGGTGTGCGATATCAGCCAATACCAAGGCGCCAATTTCATCGGCAACGGCACGGATGCGTTTGTAATCCCAATCGCGGCTATAAGCAGAAGCTCCGCAGATGATCATTTTTGGTTTTTCTTTTCTAGCTACTTCCTCGAGTTGCTCGTAGTTAACCAATCCGGTATCTTGGTGAACACCATAGAAAAGAGCGCGATACGTTTTACCACTGAAGTTGGCAGGGCTACCGTGTGTTAAGTGACCGCCCATGCTAAGATCCAATCCTAAGATGGCATCGCCGGGTTTCAAACAAGCGAGAAATACAGCTGTATTGGCTTGCGCTCCACTGTGGGGTTGCACATTAGCCCAAGTAGCATTGAAAACTTTTTTCAAACGTTCGATGGCCAGGGTTTCAATTTGATCCACAATTTCACATCCACCATAATA
>DGDD01000234.1:554-1026 GCA_002385265.1 Chitinophagaceae bacterium UBA3961 | reverse complement strand
ACAATTTCACATCCACCATAATAGCGTTTACCGGGATATCCTTCTGCATATTTGTTGGTTGCAACGGTTCCCATAGCTTGCATCACTTGATAGGAAGTAAAGTTTTCAGAAGCAATGAGTTCAATACCATTGCGTTGACGGGTTAATTCTTGTTCAATGAGATCGAAAATCTGACTGTCTTTTTGCATTTGATTGAGTTTTTTGCCACAAAGGCCATTCGGGCGCAAAATTAAAGTCCATTCATGAAAACACCTTTTTTTGAAGCAGGTATTTAGTAACCATAAATTCACTATTTTCACTCGCGTTTTTGATGCAGCACGGAGTGATTAACTCCGGTGAGATTTGAGATTTAAGGTAAAAACAGCATTCATGAAGGCTATCATTCCCGTAGCAGGCGCAGGTACGAAATTACGCCCCCACACTTATACACAACCTAAGGCTTTGATTCCTTTGGCAGGAAAAACGGTTTTGA
>DGDD01000234.1:0-168 GCA_002385265.1 Chitinophagaceae bacterium UBA3961 | reverse complement strand
CATTTTCATCATCGGGTATCTAGGAGAAAAAATCCAAGATTATGTGCGTCAAAAATACCCGCATTTAACCTCTTATTTTGTACAACAGACTGAACGTCATGGCATTGGACACGCCATTCAGCTCACCCGTGAAATTGTAAACAACGACGAAATCTTCATTGTTTTGGG
>DGDD01000123.1:19060-26816 GCA_002385265.1 Chitinophagaceae bacterium UBA3961 | reverse complement strand
TCCAATATCTGAAACAACATGCCGCTTGTGGTTGATTTTCCTGAGGTGCCTCCAACCGCGATCGTTTTTTTACTGGCTGCAATCAAGGCCAATAATTCAGAACGTTTGAGTATGGGAATATTGAGCGATTTTGCTTTGATTACTTCCGGAACGGTGTCTTCAACTGCAGTAGACACGATCACGACATCGGTTTCCGCTGTTATGCCGGATCCGTCTTGCACAAAACACTGAATGCCTTCGGCTTCAAGTTTCGATTTTGTATCATTAAATGTATTGGGCTGAAAGTAGCGATCGCTTCCCGTCACTTCTTTTCCAATTCCCTTCAAATACTGCGCTAGTGCGCTCATGCCGGTTCCGGCTACGCCAATAAAAAAAATACGCTTAAGTGGTTCTATAGAATGGATCATGGTACAAAGATACAATGCATTATTTTGCCAATGCAGCGAGTAAATAAATTAATGAGGCCGTTCCATCCATTGTTGGTTCATTGGTGCTGTAATCGCCAAAATCATCATGATAAACAGCCAAATTACTTTGAAAAGCTGCATATGAATCGGAATTGTACAATTTGATCCCAATGAGGTTGTTATAGATATTCGTGTACACCGGACCGTCAACTAGTCCACCATCAATATGATATTTTTTGAGTTGCGTGAAAGCGCTGTGCGGGTCTATCGGCGTGTCGCCCCAAGCCGGATAGCCATAGACCATGGAAGTTCCCCATGGATTTACACCAAACAACCAATCAATACAGGCTTGCTCTAAAGGTTGGTATTTGGTATCGCCCGACTCTATTCTGTACCAAAAGCATTGAATGGCAAAGGAAACCGTCAAATTATTGCTGCACCAAATGAATGGCACACCGCGATAGAAGCCGTTTTTTTGTGCCCGAGACCAAACCTGTTCAATCCCTTTCTTATAATAACTCAGCAATTTCTTCTTCGCTTCTCCCTTCAATTGACGCATCCATTCATAATGACCAATATTGATAAAGGGATACCACTGGTAGTGGGCTGCTGTATCTTTCTCCATCCAAAGAGTAAGTGGTTCCTTCGACGCCAATTTCATTCCTTTTGCAAGTTGTTGCGGATCTTTATCACGCGCATACAGCGCGGCATAAGCCAATTCCATATCATCCATCCAATTTCCTTCTGCATAGATATAGGGCGACTTTACGGAAACAGTTTGAGCTACGCCGGGCATCGCTTCACCAAATTGAACCGCCGTCAACGATTTTTCGCGAAGCATTTTTGCATAAGACGGAGCAATGGCTTTGAACTGGCGCTCTCCCAAAGCAAAGGCACTTGCAAATTTTCCTGCGGTAGAGGCACCGCCGGTAGTTTGATTTAAAAACTTCCCTCTTTGTTGTGGTTTGCCATTGATGAAATAGACGGGGCGTTGAATTCCTTTTCCATAAAAACTATCTTCCTTGGGTATGCGCATTCCGGCATGATCGCGATCGTCTCCAACCTGATTGAACATCCAATCTTTTCTAGGATGCATCTTTAAGAGCCAATCAAGACCCCATTTGGCTTCGTCTAATACATCAGGTATTTTATTGGAACCCGCCAATCCGTTGGCCTGATAGATATCATTGAACACATCGGGAAAATCACGATAGGCCATCAATAAGTGATAGGTTGCATTGGCCGATGTAGTGGCGTATTGCAAATAGTCGCTGGCATCGTGCCATCCACCACTCACATAAACATAAGAGCTATCTTTAATCCCTTTTGAACTGCCGTAGAGCACATAGCCGTCTTTGGTATGGCAACTGTCTTTCAGAAATGGGTTGAATCCACTTCTTTGCTGACGCATGTAGCGCAAGCAGAAATCAGCTCCTTTTCGGTAAACGTCGGATGCAATGGTAAACTCCGGAGAACTGACACCTCCGGCCACAATTACATAGCGTCCTTCAATTGTATAATCGGAAAAATCGAGTCTTGTTACTGCTTTAAAAGGACCATAAGCTCCAAAACTTTCCACTTTCTTACCTGTGTAAACAGGCTTTCCACTGAGGATATCAACAATTTGGAACTGCTGAATTTGCTCATTTTCTTTACTGCACCAAACGGCCACTTTGGGAGCCTGTGTTCGGTATCCAACCAAATTGATTCGAATCCATGAGGGGTTGTAAAGACGCGTTTTAAAAGAACCCATCATTATAAACACCAAGGCAATGGAAAGTATTCGCTTCATGGCATTAAGTTACAATCAAAAAACGGCCTATTGAAACCATTTTTGAGCAGCGGATTGTGCTAACTTGCAGGCCTAATGTTATTGCTATGAAATTTGTATCGTATTTAGAAGAAGGACAAGACCGTTTAGCTGCGCTTATAAATGGGCTTTTGTACGACATGGAAGTATTGCACCCCGATTTGCCTCACAGCATGGGTATGTTCCTGAACTATTGGGACGATTATTTGCCCATGGCTCAAGGCGGTGAAATTTTAGTAAAAGAAGGAAAGATTTCTTCCTCAAAAGGAAAAAATCCCGGCGAAGTGGAAATCATTGCACCCGTACCCTTCCCTCCTAGTTGTAGAGATGGCTACGCTTTTCGTCAACATGTGGAATCAGCGCGCAGAAATAGAAACGCGCCTATGATTCCCGAATTCGATCAATACCCCATTTTCTATTTCACCAACCATCATAGTATTCAAGGACCCGGTCCCGTTTTGTGCATGCCCGATCATTTCAACAAACTGGATTTTGAGTTGGAAGCCGCCATTGTAATTAGCAAACACGGCAGAAATATTAAAGCAGAAGAAGCAGACGATTATATTGCCGGTTTAATGATCATGAACGATATGAGTGCTCGAACACTTCAGATGGAAGAAATGTTATTGAACTTAGGACCTGCAAAGGGAAAAGATTTTTCGACAGTTATTGGGCCAATGTTGGTAACGCTCGATGAGTTAGCAGCATTTGAAAAAGAACCCAAACCGGGTCATGTAGGAAAAAACTGGAGCCTATCAATGAAGTGCTGGGTGAACGATGTGCAAGTAAGTGAAGGAAATGTAGGTGATATGGATTGGACTTTTGCAGAAATTATTGAACGCGCATCTTACGGTGTGAACCTATATGCAGGCGATGTTATAGGTAGTGGTACTGTTGGTACCGGTTGCTTTCTTGAATTGAATGGAACCGGCAAACGCAACGATCCGAATTACCAAGAACAGTGGTTGCAAGATGGCGACCGTGTAGTGATGGAGATTGAAGGTTTGGGTAAACTCGAAAATACCATTGTAGCGGAAGACTCCGACTTTAGTATTCTTGCCCGTAAAAAATAAAAAGACATGACGCTAGCATTTGACCAACTGAAACCTGCAGAGAAACAGTACTACTTGCAACATGCGGTAGCGCCTCGCCCAATCGGGTTTGTAAGTTCGATTGATCAAGAGGGCAATGTGAATCTAAGTCCTTTTAGTTTTTTCAATCTTTTTTCATCGAATCCACCCATATTGGTGTTTTCACCGAGTTTACGAGTGCGCGATAACAGCTCGAAACACACCCTTCAAAATGTGCTTTCTGTTCCTGAGGTAGTAATACATGTGGTTACTTACGATATGGTGCAACAAATGAGTTTGAGTAGTTGTGAATTTCCAAGAGGCGTGAACGAGTTTATTAAAGCAGGCTTTACAGAAGAAAAAGCAACAATTGTAAAACCTTCTATGGTAAAAGAGAGCTTGATTAAAATGGAATGCAAAGTTCTTGAAGTAAAAGCCTTGGGAACAGGTGGAGGTGCCGGGAATTTGGTGATCTGTGAAGTTTTGTGCATGCACATTGATGATTCGCTTTTAGATGAAAATAAAAAAATTGACCAACGAAAGATCAATCATGTTGCCCGTTTGGGTGGCGATTGGTATTGTGTAGTAAACGAATCGAATTTGTTTCAAGTGGAAAAGCCAAATACACAACTCGGCATTGGAGTTGATCAACTGCCGGCAGCCATTAGAAACAGTACCGTGTTAACGGGTAATAATTTAGGACAACTCGGAAATGTACACGACTATCCCGTAATAGATCCCAGTTTTGAATTGCCGGAACTAAAGCAAATCATTCAGTACTACAGTGTAAGTCCAGCTGAGATGGAAAAAGAATGCCATTTGTTGGCCAAAAAACTGCTCGACGAAGGAAGGGTTAAGGATGCGTGGCAGGTGTTGCTCACCTCCACTGAGGGCTAGAAAGGCAAACTTGGTACAGCCGTTGTTTCGTCCTAATTTTGCAGGCCCTGAAAATGGGAAACTTATTTTTAACAATCAATAGAATATGTCTCAATTATCTGAACAAGAGCTGATTAGAAGAGAGAAGCTCAAAGCCTTACAGGAACTGGGAATCGACCCCTACCCTGCTCCTTTATACCCAGTAAATCAAACCGCTGTTGCTATAAAGCGTGATTATAAGGGTGAGGAGAATAAGGCCGACTTCGCGAATGTATGTTTGGCTGGCCGTGTTATGAGTGTTCGTGACATGGGTAAGGCAAGCTTTGCTGTGCTCCAAGACGGTTCAGGAAAAATTCAGGCTTACATCCGCAGAGATGATATTTGCCCCGGTGAGGACAAAAACTTGTACGATAAAGTGTGGAAACATTTGATCGATATTGGCGATATCATTGGTGTGAAGGGTTTTGTGTTCACTACTAAAACCGGTGAAACTTCTATTCACGTAACAGAACTAACACTACTCACAAAGAGTTTGAAACCGCTTCCAATTGTAAAAGAAAAAGAGGGTGAAACCTTTGATGCAGTAACTGATCCTGAGTTTAAGTACCGCCAGCGTTATGCTGATTTGATAATCAATCCTCAAGTAAAAGATACGTTTGTTAAACGCACGAAATTGGTGAATACCATTCGCGAGTACTTGAACGGATTGGGCGCTTTAGAAGTTGACACCCCTGTATTGCAATCAATTCCCGGTGGCGCTGCAGCTCGTCCATTTGCAACACATCACAATGCATTGGACGTTCCTTTCTACATGCGTATCGCCAATGAATTGTATTTGAAGCGTTTGATAGTTGGAGGGTTTGATTGGGTGTATGAATTCAGTCGCAACTTCCGCAACGAAGGAATGGATCGTACGCACAATCCGGAGTTTACCGTGTTGGAGTGGTACACTGCCTATAAAGACTACTATTGGATGATGGAGATTACCGAGAATTTGATGGAGCGCATTGCTATCGCCCTTCATGGTACTACGGTAGTTCAAGTAGGTGACAAACAACTCGATTTCAAAGCTCCTTACAAACGCGTTACGATCTACGATGCCATTAAAGAGCATACCGGATTTGACGTAAGTGAAATGGATGAAGACGGACTGAGAGAAGTATGTTCGAAATTGGGCATCCATACAGATAAAAGCATGGGTAAAGGAAAACTGATCGATGAAATTTTCGGAGGTAAAGCTGAAGGAAAATACATTCAACCAACTTTCATCATCGATTACCCGGTAGAGATGAGTCCGCTCACTAAAAAGCACCGCGATAAACCCGGGCTTGTAGAGCGTTTCGAGTTAATGGCGAACGGTAAAGAAATTGCAAACGCGTACAGTGAGTTGAACGATCCTATTGATCAACGTGAACGTTTCGAAGATCAGGTGAAATTAATGGAACGTGGAGATGACGAAGCGATGTACATCGATTACGATTTCTTGCGCGCATTGGAATATGGTATGCCACCTACTTCGGGTATTGGTATCGGCATCGATCGTTTGTGTATGTTGATGACTAACCAACCAAGCATTCAGGATGTGTTGTTCTTCCCACAAATGAGACCGGAGTCAATTGGTTAATTGGTGAATTTGTTCATTGGTTAGTTCACTAACTTGTTAATAGAAAAATCCCGCCAAGGCGGGATTTTTTATTTTCTTTAAAAAATCATTTATCCACTTAAACGTATTGTGTGACCCCTTCTGCGTCAAGTTCGCAACATAAAAACCAACCAAAGCATTCAAATGCTAAACTTTGTTGGCAAGATGCTCTCACTCCTACTCGTTACGATTATTTGAAGTAATCACACTAATTACCGAATCATCAAATTCACAAATCAACCAACTAATCTCTGTAATTCAACGCAGGCTTTCTATTACCCAACAAGGCTTCATATTTATAGTCGCCAAGAGCAGCCTGGTATTCCGCCTTTGCTTTTTCAACAAGTGCTGGATTGAGGTAGAGATCAATTGCGGTTAATGTCATTGTTTTAGCTGCAACCATCAATCCTTTGATGCCAATTTCAGTACCACCACAAGCAACAGCCTGCCAGCTATGCGCTGCTGTTCCGGGAACCCAAGTTGCGGCGCTCATTCCTACTGTAGGAACCGCATAGCTCACATCTCCTACATCGGTTGAACCTCCACCTGCATCGTTCACAACTTTTAGCGCTTTAATACTATCTGCATTGCTGATATCGGGCGCTTTGTATCCGAAAGTAGATTGAATTTTCTTTGCAAATTCAATTTCTTCGGGAGTGTACTTTACCCCGCCTACTTTTTCTAAGTTCTTCTGCATTACATCTGCAAGAGAACGGTTTAACAACAGATCATGTGTACCTCCGATGATTTCGAATTCCATTTTAGTTTCCGTACCTAAGGCCGCACCTTCTGCAGCTTTCGCTACGCGGTCAAAAATTGCTTTTACTTGATCGCGCTTTGGATGACGTACATAATAATACACTTCAGCAAAATCAGGAATAACATTGGGGGCTTTGCCGCCATTAGTGATCACATAATGAATGCGGGTTTCTTGGGGAACATGTTCGCGCATCATGTTAACCATATTGTCCATTGCTTCTACTGCATCCAAAGAAGAACGACCTCTCTCAGGTGATGCTGCTGCATGCGCTGAAATTCCTTTGAAACGAAACTTTGCAGATTTATTCGCTAATGCGCTGGTAAGTGTAACTCCGTTTTCAGCGCCGGGATGCCAGTGAATGGCCACGTCTACGTCATTGAACAATCCGGCACGCACCATATATACTTTACCGCTTCCACCTTCTTCGGCCGGACAACCAAATACTTTAATGGTACCGGTAAACTTTTTCTCTTCTATTAATTTTTTGATTTCAATTCCGGCAGCTACTGATGCTGTTCCGAATAAGTGATGTCCGCAACCATGACCTGCTTCTTTGCCGGCTATGGGTGTTTTCTCGGGACTGTTGGTTTGGGCCAAACCCGGTAGGGCATCAAATTCAGCCAAGATACCAATCACCGGCTTTCCACTGCCATAGGTTGCAACAAACGCAGTTGGAATTTCAGCCACACCTGATTGAACAGTGAAGCCATTATTTTTCAGTGTTTCTTGCAAGAGGGCAGAGCTTTTTACTTCTTTGTATCCTACTTCAGCATAGTTCCAGATTTGAAGTGCTACTGATTTATAGTTATCGTAACCAGACTGAATGTCTTGTGTAGCTTGTGTCTTAATTTTTTCAGCGGGATCTGCAGCCGGCTTTTTCTTTTGTGCCATAACCGATAAGCTGCTCAGTAAAAGCAGGCTCATTGCAATTTTTCTCATGTGTAACGATGTTTTATTGGAAAGAATAAATACTGATCGTTAAATGTAAGAAAAAGAGCGCAATTCTCGCCCAAGGCTGGAAGCGATGAATCACTTAAACTCAAATGGAGTGGTCGTTTTAATTAATAAAGCTGTGGATTGTTAAGGGACTGAATTTATCTTCAACCTAATTTTCGTCACAAAGGGCGCAGAGAGGTCACAAAGGCTTCTTCATCTTCTTGTTTTTTACCGCAGCGTCCTTCGACTGTGCCT
>DGDD01000123.1:0-18745 GCA_002385265.1 Chitinophagaceae bacterium UBA3961 | reverse complement strand
GCGTCCTTCGACTGTGCCTTCGGCCCGCTCAGGAACCAGCGCAGTGTGCGCAACGGTAACGCAGCGTTGGCAGTATCGTTGTATTTCCTCCTTCCTCTATCCACCTTCCTCCCTCTTTTTTTACCACAGATACCCCAGATTACAAGAGATTCTCACAGATTAGCCTCCGATCTTCAATCAGCCTGACTGCTGGCTGTTTAATTATTAATTATTAATTATCCCCCCTGTTCCTGCTCTTGTTCTTTCTTTGTTTCCTCGTCTCCTCGACTCCTCGTTTCCTGCTCTCACACAAACAAATCCTGCATCAACTTCTGCTCCGGATTCACTGCATACTTGGTGAAATCAGTTACTCCCTTTTCACGTAGTATATCTTCATCAATGAAGAAATTACCCGTGCATTCAAATGAAGGGCGTTGAAGAATTTCAATGGCGGCATCGGCTACGATATCGGTAGTTCTGCTGCGTTGAATTAAGAAATCACCACCAAGAAGGTTTTGAACTGCAGCTGTGGCAATGGTTGTTTTAGGCCACAAGGCATTTACACCAATACGGTGTTCTTTTAATTCTTCTGCCAAACCCAACACTACCATGCTCATTCCATATTTGCTCATGGTATAGGCGAGATGCTTTCCAAACCAATTGGGATCCAGGTTCAGAGGCGGTGAAAGATTGAGAATATGCGGGTTGTGCGCCTTTGCTAAGTGAGGAATGCATTCTTTCGACATAAAGAATGTTCCGCGAACATTGATCTGATGCATCAAATCCCAACGCTTGAATTCTGTTTGCGGTGTAGGCGTTAAGCTAATTGCGGAAGCGTTGTTCACCAAAATATCGATGCGCCCGAAGGTGTCAATGGTAGTTTTTACAATATGCTGAATGCTTTCTTCATAACGAATATCGCCTTGTATGGGTAGTACGTTTCCCGGACCAGCTTTTGCAATTTCTTCTGCAGCGGTGTGAATGGTCCCGTCAAGTTTTGGATGCGGCTCAGCTGTTTTGCCTACAATAACCGTGTGCGCACCTTCGCTTGCCAACTTAAGCGCGATGGCTTTACCGATTCCACGACTTCCGCCTGTTATTAAAACCACTTTATTTTCAAACTGCATAGCAACTCATTTAATAGCTGAAATTAAGCTAAAACACGAAAAAACAGTCGTTTAGGGGGAATATTTAGAAAAACTACCCAATCCCGTATCGTATTTTTCCGAGTTCTTTGGTAAAAATGATAGTTCAAAAAACGAGCAATACTGCTCTTGAATAGATTTGAACTGCGAGGTATCTTTGTATTGTTGATTGAATGATGAACACGGACGATCCAAAATCCAAGAAGAACCAATCCAAAGTCCAAGAAAGACCAATATCCAATTAGTCCTAAGAAAAACACAGTAAAGTCCAAAAGTCCAAAAAGAAAAACCAGTTCGAACATCGTTCAAGAGACCGTTTAAAATCCAAGATTCCGTTCGCGATCCAAGTAACTCTGAAAAACGTAAATTTGTACCTATGAATAGCCGTTAAGGTTTCGTACAAAACGTTTTTAAAAAGCCTGAAGATTTTCCACTTCAGGTTTTTTTGTTTCTATACCTCAAAGAAAACCATTAGTAGCCTAAAAATTTTTAGGATCCACTTGCAGTGCGGCTTTGCTCGCCGTATTTTACTCAAAATCCTACCGTGCCTTTTGGAAAACTATATGGTCTTCTTCTTTGCCTAATATTCCCCGTATTAGCGTATTCGCAAGGTCGCGTAGTAATCAACGAATACCTACCATGGCCGAACAACTCATGTGGCGTTACTTCCGAATTTGTTGAACTTACCAATATGGGGCCTGGACCCATTAACATTGGATGTTACGTTTTAACCGACGGAGACTTCAGCGTTACCATTCCGGCCAATACCATTTTACAACCAGGGCAGTTCTATGTAATATCCGGACAAAACACCATTGCCTCGGGCTGTGCAAATATCAACAATGCCGTTACGGTAGACCTGAACTGGACCACCTGCGGCTGTACTAGTGGAACCATACCAACTACCGGAGATGGATTCTTTACAGATGGCGGGTCGGCTAATGAACAAGTAGTGTTGCTAAACTCATCAATGCAAGTTATTGATGCGGTGGTTAGAGCTTTGCCGGCTGAATCTTCTAGCTCCATTACAACCGCTAGCATCAGCGGTTGTAGCGCACAAACATTCAACTTGACTTCTTATTCAATTACATATGAAACCATTGGACAATCTACCGGTAGGGGTAATAGTTTCGCTCGAATTTTAGATGGTGATTGTGGCTGGGTGAAAGATACTCAACAAAGCGGTGGCGCCTCGAACAATACTACGGGCGATGTGGCCTCTGTAACCGCTACACTGAGCATTACTCAACCCAATGGTTGTACGAATAATGGCGCCGTCAGTGTATTATTGAGCGGATCCGGTACGTTGTTTCCTGTAAGCTATATACTAGCCTACGACACAGATAACGACAATGTATTTGAATTAACAGACTCTTATACAACAGGTACCGATAATTCTTCTCCAAATGTAAATGTAAGTGGCATGCAACCGGGCAGGTATCGCCTACAAATGACACCGGCTAGCGGGTGCAGTGACCAAATTGTATATTTTAATATTCTTGACTGTAACGGTTATATTCTACCCGAATTATTAACAAGCTTCCAAGGGACACTTAAGAACAACAATATTTACTTGAATTGGTCAAGCCCATCAGGGGAACTTATTCAGCAATACACAATTGAATGGTCTCAAAATGGTACAACCTTTATTCCGATGGATAGTTTGTCATCAAAAGGTATCGGCCAGCAAGACTACTTTTGGATCAGCCCGCTTAATCGATCCGGATATTATCGGATCATCATTAAAACAAAAGCAGGGTCTTATGTATACTCTTCCCACATTTACCTTGTATCGAACAGAAGCAGTTCAGAATTACTAGTGAGCCCTAATCCGGCCAACAATCTTGTTCGAATTGAATATGATCATCATTCTATTTCAGAGGAAGTACTCATCGAATTTGTAACAGTAACCGGACAAATAGTGAAAACACATCAGAACAGGCTTCAACCCGGAACCAATCTTTGGGCGTTTAATGTAACAGACCTACCCGAAGGCGTCTATTTTATTCAAATGAAAACTAAGAAAGGTATGGTAACATTGCCAGCGAAAACCATTGTTCGAAGAAACAACTAATAGGGTCTCATGCATCGAAATCCAACTGTTGCATTTCTCTCAAAACCCTGATCAATACGCAACAAATACTGTCGATAGTGCAATTCACGAGGACCGCTCTGTACATACCACCAACTTCCTGAAGGCTTAAAATAGGAGCTTCCTTTCATGATAATATAGCGATAACTTCCATTGATGTACTCGTCGTTCGTTAACTGCCACACCGATCCGGTAAGATCTTGCAATCCATATGGATTTGCGCCTTTCGGATAGGAGCCAACACTATAAAGTTTTCCATCACCTAAATTACAATAGGTACTGTCGATGCCTTCAATTGAAATGGTAGTCAAGGTTTCGGTAACAGGTGTTTCCTTTCTTGAAACAGGGTTTGTTTGCTTCCAAGGCCATTCGTTCATGGCAGGAGTTTGAGCTGCATATTGCCATTCTATTTCAGTTGGCAAGCGTTTCCCGGCCCATATCGCATAGGCTTTGGCATCTTCGTAACTAACGTAAACAACCGGATAATTCGCTTCTTCAGGTTTGTACTTTCCCTTTACCCAATGTTTTAAATAACGATTGGTATCAGATGGAATGTAACGCGAGGCTTTAACGAAAGCATAGTACTCCGCATTCGTCACCGGAAAACGATCCATGTAGAATGAAGGCAGTTGCACTTGTTCACCTTCATTCTCTGTTGGATAGGGAATGAAGTCGTCGCCATGACTTGTTTTAAACACAAAACTTCCTGCCGGAATCAATGCCATCGTATTCAAACTCTTTGCAGCACCACCAACAACAGGAACATCGCTTATTTTTCTGGATCTTCCGGGCTGTATCGTTTGAATGGTTTCGTCAATTAAATCATTGTTTTTTAACAATCGGAGAATCAATTTTCCTTCAAACCTTCCAATTGATTTGTACAGGGAAATGGCAGTATCGCAAGAGTTCCAGCTTAAAGGCTTTTGACTGTAAGAAGTTGTAGTAGTCCACAACTGAAACTCGTATCCTTTTGGAACTTTAATGATCAATTGATCGCCTCGAAGTGCTGATTGAATCAATTGAGGTAGTTGTGCAATGGCATCTACTTCACCTTCATTATTGGTTCCTAAATAAGAGGCATTGAATGCGGTTGTTTTTGCAGGAATAAAGGTTTTCCCGGCTTTATAACTCGGCTTCAATAATTCATGATGCCAGAGGTCTACAAAATGATATCCCGGTTTTTCTTCTACTTCAAACAAATCTCCGGTAAAGCCTTCCGGAATCAAAGAATAGATTGTATACAATGTTTTGGAAGCGCCGGCCCATTCATTCACCCAAATTTGATCGTGTGAAGTTGGCAGCAACGGTGTATAAGTTCCTTCAGTAAAGTTTTTGGTATTCTCGCGTAAAATTCTTGAAGTGGCTCCTAGATACCGGTATTGTTCGTCTACCCATTCAGGTTGCCCAGGAGCGAAAATATTGAGCTCTGTTCCATATCCATTGAAAAAAGAAGTTGCAAATTCTCGTTTGATCGGTTCTTTGTAAAGTTCAGCTACCCGAAAAATGGCAAAATCGGGTTTTATGAATTTACACAAATTCAACATGGGTACATAGTACAGTGCATTGTGTACTCTACCTGAAACAATGCCTGGCATATCTTTCGGAACAGCCATTCCTTCACTGTACATAATTACACCCGGTTTCACTTTATCGGCTGCTTCTTGCAATTCTTTACTCGATTCTCCTTTTGTATCCAACACCACTCCATCGGCATCAGTGGTTTCAATTAACTTACCTATACCGGCTAAATGTCCTTCTGCTCTTGTACTTTCATCCCATGGATTGTAGCAAACAAAAAATCGAGTTCCCACGGCACGAAGTTCTTTCGCTTGCTTTTTCAAGCCTGCCGTTCCTCCGGGTAAATCACGAAAAAGGTCAAATTGGTTTCTTTGATCCAGTCCTAAAGAAGGCCAGGTTGGCCAAATGCCAATTACCTCATTGCCTCCATACAATGATTTCGCTTTTGCCTCAAATTCATTCAAATGAAATTTCTTATCACTGATATCGTAGTAGAATTTATCCCAAGCTTGAATTAAATGAATAACATAGCTATGACGCATCCACGACAAATCTTTTCGTTCAAAGAGCGCATTATCGAAATGCCCAATATCATAGAGTTTTCTGTATTGAAAAACAATTCGAAGGGCATCCTGCCAGTTGCCGGAGTAAACCTCTTCGTGTTCGATGTATCGAACCGAGCCTCCGGGATAAAGAATGGTTTCGAATCTTCGCCTTTGGCCATTTGTGATACTAGCACGATCTCTTCTAACTAAAAGAGCCTTACCCGATTCTACATAATTTGCTGAGCAACTGAAGCCCAACTCCCATGCATTATCGGGCAACACTACATTTACAGGCTTTTTTCCGGGAATAAAAAGATGTGACCTACTAAGTCCATGCTCACCCATTCCGGTAATATAAACATTGCCTGCACTTACTCCACTAGGCACCATGTTTCGAATAACGATCGTATCATTCGAAGTGTTGGTTAAATTATAGTAACGCAATCCCGCGGTATCCGGAATGATAACTGTTAAGGAAAGCCCCGCCTGTTTTGTTTGATTCGCATTGAAATAATACACGGTTTTATTGACTTCAAGGGAGAAATAATTCGATTGTGTAAAAACGGTGTATGGTAGGAGCAACAGCAGTAGTAGGAATCGCATGAACCCAAAATTTCCAAAAAGGTACTAAGAGCCTTGAATTAAAAAAAATTCCGCAGGTAAGTTTCTAGACCTGCGGAATATCTAAGTACTATCAATCGATTGTTATACCAATACTAGAATCGGTTTGTTTTGAAGAATGGCTTCAATTTTATCCATTATTTCTTGAGTAAGCAGGGGTAGCACCTCCAATGCTTTTAAGTTCTCTGTCAATTGTTCCGGTTTGGTAGCACCTAAAATAGCCGTTGTTACATCCGGATTCTTGATAGTCCAAGCAATAGAAAGAGAAGCCAAGCTTACATTTAGTTCTTTCGCCAAAACCGATAGTTTTTTCACCTTTTCAATCTTTTCTTCTTGTACCCAACGCTCTTTTAACCACTCGAATCCGGGCATGTTCAATCTTGAATCTTCAGAAACTTTATCGAGGTATTTTCCAGTCAAGAATCCACTTGCTAATGGGCTCCAAATAGTAGTTCCCAATCCAACATTTCTAAAAACCGGCACATAATCCTGCTCCATTTTAAAACGCTCGAACATATTGTATTGAGGTTGTTCTACAACCGGACAAATTAAATGATATTGCTGTGCAACTCGGTGTGCCTCCATAATTTCAGCGCCGCTCCACATACTGGTTCCCCAATACAAAACTTTCCCTTGTTGAATAAGGTTGTGCATCGTCCACACTACTTCTTCAATGGGAACAGTAGGGTCGGGACGATGACAGAAAAAGATATCAAGATAGTCGGTTTGCAAGCGACCGAGGGCTTCGTGACAAGCCTCTACAATGTGCTTTCTGCTCAACCCTGTTTGATTGGGCTTGTTTGCTTTTCCCCTCCAACCGAAAAATACTTTTGAAGAGAGGGTATAGGAAGTTCTGTCCCAATTTTTTTGTTTCAATACGCGGCCCATCATTTTCTCACTTTCGCCCAAGGCATAGGCTTCGGCATTATCGAAAAAATTGATGCCGGCATCATAAGCCATTCCCATCAATGTATCTGCGGTTCCATCTTCAATTTGTTTGTGGAAGGTTACCCAGCTACCAAAGCTCAGCACACTTAATTGGAGGCCGGAACGGCCCATTCTACGGTATTCCATATATTAATTAGTTGATTTGAGGATTTGTTGATTAGTGAATTACAAATTTAACCCTTGTTGGGTTCTAACACAGGAAGAATTAATTGTTAAGAAGTGGCAAAGAGATTTGAAAGGGCAGTGAACTGCCTTTTGGATCATCAGGTTGAAATGGCCTTACTGTGGAATGCCATCGTCACTCACCATTCGCTGACCGGAAGACCCTAGGATCCACCATTCGCTGAAATCCTGTTTGGCGCGAAGTCCGAATTTCCCGATGGTATAGCCGGTTCTTTGATAGATATGAACCACTTTATCGGTATAAAATTCTTGTTTGTTTTGATCCCACCAAAGTTCATCGGTTTTAAGGGTATCGCCGTTTACTTTGTTTATGATCACAACACTGTCGCGCAATAAAACAGTTCTCTGAAATTCTTTATGTTTAGCGTAATGTGCATCAAGGATGCTTTCAACTTGATTAGAATCGTTGTAAAAATCTACATGGAGGGTTCGATTGAATTCTAGATAAGGTGAATCAATCAAATAGCGAAGCATGTAAGGCGCCGTTAGTTTCGCTTTAACTTTTCCGCCTTGACTCAGATAACTCTCAACACCTGCAGCTTCTTCCACCGCTGTTTTTTTGCTAAACATTTCGTCCACCTGCTTCTGATCATTCTCACAGGAAAACATAAAAAAGCAGCTTACCAATAAAGCTGCTTTTACTAATTTGAAAGTATTTGACTTCGTTACTTGCATTTGTTAATCGTACTTACGCTTAATGAACCAAATATCGCTCATTGAGAAAGCAACTGAAAAACGAACAAAGTTTTCTTTTACCAAGCTGGCATTGGTGCCTCTTTGTCCGAATTCTAGAGACGTATTGATAATGCTAAATTGATTTGTATAGGTTACACGTCGCATTGGCAAACCGGCGCCGAAAGTAAAGGAGAATTTTTTAAGATCGCCGTCAGCAGCAATGTAGTCAACACCGTAGTTAAACCCTGCGCGGTAGGCAACACTTCCCCAGTAAGATTTACCTGCTTTAGGAATCAACTGTCCACCTGTTCTGATTTCCCAACTATCTTGAACTTGATCAGTTTCGCCGAAATAACGATACTTCGACCATTTAGCTGCAGCGTATTCAACTCCAATTTGCCATTGACCACTTTTATCCAAAATAAAACCGGCACTATAACTTAAAGGCAATTGCACTCTTCCTGTTTGACCGGCTACTGCATACACACTATCAATTCGAAGTTCAGCGCCATTTGCATCGTAATTGTATGTTTCACGCACTACATCACGGGTCGCTTTTAAATTCTGCTGCAAGGTTGCTTGAGCACCCATGCGAAGAACATATTTATTATTCAGCTTCGCATTGTATTGCGCTCCTGCATTTACCACAAAGCCATAAAAGTTAGACTTTGTTTCGCTGTTTGATTTGGCATACAACAAACTGTCATTAATAAAAATGCGGCGTGTGCTGTGATCTTTGCTTCCAAACATATATCCCAAGTTCGCTCCAAATGTAAAACGCTTGATTCTAAAACCGGTTCCTAAGAATACCTGTTGTGTTCCTCCATTGCCTTCAAACAAAGTTGAAACGCTGTCGGTAGCACCGGAGCCAAAATTGAGACGCTCGCTTTTTAATACTTTGTATCCAATTCTGCTGTTGGGGCGTAAACCAAAAACCAAGCCCCAGCCACCATTCTTTTTTAATGGAATGCCCAAATTCACATTTGAAATGATAGGACTGGCATTTGAGAATTTCTGAACAGGATTGAAAGAACGGATTGTCAAGTTTTCCAATTCTAATCCAACATCGTAGGTAACGGTTTGAAGATTGCCATAAGATGCCGGATTGTAGAAATTGATGGTTTGATAGTCGCCATAAGCTGAAGCCACCCCTCCCATTGCACGGGTTAGGATGTTTTGATTGCTCAAGGTGTTGCCTATACCATATCGGGAATAGGGGGAGTTAAGTGTTTGCGCCTTTACCCCAGAGATCAATCCGAAGCAAATAAGTGCTAACACATTGATTCTCTTAGTCATTGTTAAACTCACTGATTGCATATAGGCCTTTAAAGATTAAGTTAGAGTCCGCAAATATCTTGTTTTTCAAGTGATAGACAAAATAGGCCGCATCGCCCCCGGTTATGAGGACGTTAAAGTTATCATATTTTTCCTTGTAAGCGTCTATCATACCGTCTATTTCCTTGGCCATTCCAAGGATGACTCCACTTAAAATATTGGTACGGGTATCGTATCCTACCAGGGGGAAATTCCAGTCTTTTTCAACCAAAGGAAGAAGTGCCGTTAATTGATGTAAACTCTTGAATCTCATCTCCATACCAGGGGAAATACCCCCTCCTAAGAACTCATGATTCTTATTGATGAAATTATAGGTAATGGCCGATCCGAGGCCAATTACCAAGTTATTGCTATTAGGAAAGAGGTCTCGGGCAGCTACCACCAGCCCCAACCGGTCGGCACCAATGGTTTCGGGTTTACCTACCGGAGTGGTAATCGGGATTTTAGATAGATGATTGAGTTTATGAAAACGGGTTTGAGAGGCTAAGATGGTTTCTAATTCCGGATTGTGATTCACCACCGATGATAGCAAGGTTTTTTGAGGCTTCACGCGGCCTAATAACCCCTGAATGGTTTCATTGGAATCATCGGGAAGAACAATCACTTCCGTCAATTCTCTGTCTTGAAATACCGCGCATTTCTTTCGAGTATTTCCAAAATCAAAGCAAATAGTGCAGGTCGACAATTTGAAAAATTTTCGTAAAACTAGAGGTTTAAATCGAAAGGTGAGAGATTTCGGAAATGGCCGTTCAATTTTACCTTCTCCTTCAACTTTTCCATTTCTGCTAACATTGGTAATACTTTTTGCAGATGTCGGCGAAGGTACTCTTGACGTTGCTTTTCTTCAAACAGCCCCAACACTTCGTATTCTTCTTCTAGTGACAATCCCATATGATGCGCTATATCATATGCTCCTAATTCCTGCTCCGGTTTCTTAAAATCCTTCGACACTTGCAGCAAACGATGCAATTCTTTGATACCTGCAACAATTTTTTGAATCATGGTGCGATCGCTGTAATACGTGGCATTATTGGGATAATTCACAATAGCACCACTGTAAAGCTTATCAGGAATTGCTTTCACCACTTCTAAAATTCGGAATACTTGAAGTCCTTCCGTTCTAATATCCATCTCTCCGTTTTCATACTCTTTTACAATTTCAACCAGTTTTACCGAAGTACCATATTCTTGCAATCGATCGCCAACAACAGATGGAATACCAAATGTTTTGCCACTGGCATGGCATTCACGAATCAATTGTTTATACCTGGGTTCAAAAATGTGTAAATGGAGTTTCTCTCCGGGATACACTACAATGCCTAAAGGAAAAATAGGAATGAAATTCGTCATACGCCACTAATAGAACTATTAATTTACTATAAATAACACTCAATTATCCATCTTGCTTACAAATTGATAGAGATTAAAGGACCCTTCCTTCAACTCTTTTGCTATCATTTCTTTGATGACTTCTTTATGCACGCCTTTCATGCGTCGGGCTTGAATCAATTGAAAGGCTCTTTCAGCCAACAACCAAGACTTGTGTTCATTAAATGACTGCAAGCTCAATTGCTTTAGAATGGCAGCCCACAATTCACCAAGCCCCTCACCGGTAGAAGCAATGGTTTTTACAACGGGTATTTCTATTTGGGAACGATGAAAAGCAGGAGCCAACATTAACCTAAGATTTCGAACGAATTGATCTGCTTCCGGACGATCTGCCTTGTTCACTACAAACAAATCGGCGATTTCCATTATGCCCGACTTCATGGTTTGTACTTCATCACCTGCCTCCGGAACTACCACTACTACTGTTAGATCGGCCAAACCGGTGATCTCCACTTCACTTTGACCTACGCCCACCGTTTCTGTGATTATGTAATCGAAAGGAGCAGCTTTGAGCCACTCGGTGATCTCCACAATTTTAGGATGCAATCCACCCAATGCGCCTCTAGAAGCCAAAGAGCGAATGTATACATTGGGATGTGTGTACCAATTGCTCATTCTAATTCGATCGCCCAACAATGCTCCCAAATTAAAGGGAGAAGAAGGATCTACACACAATACAGCAACCCTTTTTCCGGCTTCAACAATCTGCTTGATCAAACCATCCACCAAAGTGCTCTTACCGGCACCCGGAGGACCGGTAATGCCAATAATAGGCACCGCGGTAGCGGCCGACTCCAGCAACAACTCTTCATAGCCGGGCGCTTCATTTTCGATCATCGAAATAGAACGCGCTAGTGCTTTGATGTCACCGGATTTTACATGTTGAATAATGGCTGCCGACATGAATTCCCTAAATGATCTTGTAATTTTTAAAATCAAACAAACGAAGGCCTGTTTGTTTTTCAAACCAATACAACACTCTATTCTTAAAAGAAAATTTCTTCTTCGAAATATCAATACGAATGTCCCAATTTTTCTCTTTTACTCTTTGTTGCATAACTGCAGGGTGCGTGCCTTCGAACAAAGCCAAGGAATCAAAATCGGAGAATTCAAATACTTGTTGTTCTTGAATACGTCTGTTTACATCTTCCTGATCACTCCAGAATCCCACTGTATTCTTCTGCTTCTGCAACATTTGTTGGGGGCTTTTCACCCAACCATAATGATAGATGTATGCATCGATCTGTTTAACATTTAACTTTCGGTTACCCACTCGAAAACCTTGTGCATCTCGAAAGCTTTGAATTTTCCGATCGTTGCGAATAATGCGAACCTCTTTATGATACCAGCGACGGCTGTCACCTACATAATCGTAAGTGCCGTAAAAATGGGTATAGTGAAACAACAATCCTTCTACACGCAGATCATCTTTGTATCGAAGAGCCGCTTCTTTAATAGCCGTATGGTATTTCTCATGCACCACTTCATCGGCTTGAATATAAAAAGCCCAGTCGCTATCCGGTGAAATATGCTCGAACGCTTTATTGGTTTCTACTGCTAAAATGGTTCCACCTGAACGAATGGAAGGATCCCATACCGAGTGTACGATCTTAATTTTGGGAGAATTGATAGAACGAATCAATCCCTCGGTATCGTCTTCCGAATCACCAATGGAAACAATCATCTCATCTACAACCGGGAGGATAGAAGTAATGGCTTCCACTATCGGATAGTCATTCTTTACAGCGTTCTTTATTATAGTAAATCCTGAGATCTTCATGATGTTGCAAACTTACGCTTTGTTAGGCTGTATTGAGTTGCTTTTATTTTACCGGAATGCCTTTGTGCAGGGCGTATAATTTATAGTATTTCAAGAACGTGAGATGCGCTACATTTTTAGCAATTACATATCCTTCAAACCCGTCTAAAAAGCCGGCTTTGAAAATATATCCATGTAAAAAGGCCCAACATGGGTTAACGATCATTTTAAACCAACTCGCCTTTTTGCCTCGATTGTAATAAGCAAGAGCAGATATGGTACTGAACTTGTTGTTCTGCTGAATATGTTCTTCAAGTGTATTGTAAGAATAATGAAGAATAGCCCCTTGCAGTAAGGAGGGCGCTTCGGCATTGCTCATTATAATTTCATCGTGCGGATTGATGCCTCCCCATTTCCCAAGTTCTCGTTTAAACAATCGAAGCTTGCGATCGGGATACCAAGAACCATGTTTGATAAACTTGCCGCAGTAATTGGTGCAACGATTCATTTTAAAAGCCAGAACCTTTTCTTGTTGAATCGCTTGCAAAATGGAAGCTTTCAATTGTTCATCAATAGCCTCGTCAGCATCCAAACAAAGCACCCAGTCACCGATAGCTAAATTCAGCGCATCGTTTTTTTGCTCAATATACCCTGCAAATTTCTGTTGACTGATTTTTGCTCCCATTTCGGTGGCTATTGACACTGTTGCGTCAGTAGAAAATGAATCCAACACTATGATCTCGTCTACCCAGCCCTTTACAGAAGCCAGACAGCGTTCAATGTTCTTTTCTTCGTTAAATGTGATGATCACTACTGAGAGCATGCTGCGAAATTAAGGCTATTCAAAATAAGAAGGGAAGCAATTGCTTCCCTTCTCAATACTTTCATTCTATTTTTTATTCTTCACATCCAATAGGCGCTCCCGGAGGAATGGCCGCATGAATGGTAGGCTTTGCTTTTTCCGGTGCTTTCATTCTGTCGAGCGCCAGCACTAAATGCGCCGCATAACTATCATTCCCCGGCGCTTTCTTTTTTTCTTCTATATAGGTCTTCAGATCTTCAAGCACTTTCTTTACCACTGCACGTGCAGAGAAGCTCGCATTTTCATCGATGCTGGAAGCCAACAAGTACGTTAGCACCAACTGTTCTGTTTGTTGTTGAATCAATTGTTTGGTACCACTAACCCTAGGTGCTCTCCAAGTAGCGTCCAATGTTTTTTGCAGCATATCGTTTAACCCTAACCCTCCTTTCATTTCGAATTGAACCAATCTGCTTAAGCGTTCGCTGTTAAACAAGAAGCTCAAAGGCAAATCAGCCGCGGTTTCAGCAGCCGCCAAAGGATCAAATACTAATCCGGTTCTCTTTTTAAACAATTCGCGCGTGAAATCATATCCTGCCGGACGCGGAGGGATCAAATTCACAATTGATTCAGGCAATTCCAAAAACTCGGGTTGAAGAGTTTCCAAAGTCGCATTTAAGGCCTCCAATTGCTTTTCTTTGGGAATAGCACCAGTTATCAGTTGACCATCGCCTCTTAATGCATAGGTATAATTCAAGCCACCCACAATTTTAGTAACCGCTTCACCTTGATAGCGGTGATAGAGGTATACGGGAACCAAGGCATCTTCCAAAAAGGCCATAGGTTGACCGGGACGAATGGAATTGATTCCAAACTTCGAGAGTGCTTTCCCTCTTACCGCTACCACTTCTTTCAATCCATCTACAGCACTCGTATTATTATCCCATAAATGGGCTTGCGGATGAGCACCACCGGGTGCGCGTGCATCGCGATCGCTGATAAACTGCAATCCTTTTTTGGTAGCATCGGTTAATATCTTATTCAATTCCTTTGCCTCATCTGAACCTTCTGCAAAATCTTGATATCCCCATGTGATGGCAACCTTGTCCCAATCCCCAATCTTGTGATCGTATGCATCTGTAAGATCAATATCGCCATTACGTTTTAGTTTGATCAATGGGTGAGGATAGTCCATCACACTGGCTCTATTGTTAACGCTGGAAGCATAGTTGTGCATCAATCCTAATGTATGTCCTACTTCATGTGCTGCCAATTGTTCCAAACGCTCTAAGGCCATTTTCAACATAGGATCATCTTTGGGCAATCCTTTCTCGAAAGGCGCCAGCAGGCCTTGCGCGATCAAATAGTCTTGACGCACTCTCAACGAACCCAAGCTCACTTGACCTTTGATGATTTCACCCGTTCTAGGATCTACTACAGAAGCACCATAACTCCATCCACGGGTAGAACGATGTACCCAATTGATCATATTATAACGAATATCCATAGGGTCTGCTGAATCCGGCAATATTTGAACTTGAAATGCATCTTTATATCCCGCTGCCTCAAAGGCTTGATTCCACCATTGTGCTCCTTTTAACAAAGCAGAGCGAATGGGCTCAGGCGTGCCATTGTCGAGATAATATACAATCGGCTTTACTGCTTCACTAACTTTCGCTTTTGGGTCTTTCTTCTGAAGGCGGTGACGAATAGCGAAGTATTTCGCGATAGGTTCGTATACCGGTGTGCTGTAATCGAAATAACTGGTGTTGATAAAAGAAGAACGCGCATCAAATAGGCGTGGTTTGTAATTGGCATCGGGCAGCTGTACAAATGAATGATGCATTCGAAGCGTGATGGCTTCGGTGGAAGGCGCCACTTCTTGAACATAATTGCCGGCAGAACCATCAGCACTGGCATAGGTAAGTGTTACTTCAATTTCTGTGTTTAAAGGGAAATTTTTAGTACGAGGCCAATACAGCGCGGAACGTGATTTATCGAGTGAATAGTTTCCTTGTTGCATTCTTCTCAAGCGATTCGAAACTTGCATTCCGTCGCGCAATAAGAAATCAGTCATGTCTACCAACGTACGATCGCCCGATTGGGCTTCAACTGCAAATCCAGCCAGAGCCGATTGGGCAAAAGACTGATCTACGGCTCTTTTTTCTGCCGGGTCGGAACTGGTAGCTCGGTAATCGAAATTGGGCTGGATCATCAGCACTTTTCTTCCGATTTTAGAGAAAACCACTACTCTACCTCCGCCCATTAGGCCTCTATCTAAACCAATATCATTTGACCCCAAACCGGCCGGCAGCGACATGGCATACAGGTATTGGGTATTCATTTGAGGAATTTCTACATATAACTTTCCGGAAGGTTCATCCCAATAAATAGGGAAAAATCCATCAGTTTTTGTAAAATTTTTCGTCTTTTCCTCAATAGTAGGAAGGGTTTGCGACCAAAGAGACAGGGGAAGTAATAGGAGAAGCAGTGTTCTGAACATATACAGTGAATTTTGCCTAAGTTACTGAAAACTAACCTAAGCATAATTCACTATCGATTGTGTTTCCACCAGCGGTAGCCAATAAAACTCATGATCAAAATAGGAGCTGCAGCCAAGTAAACAATGGCACCGTTCAGCGCTTTAGCGGGCTTTTCGCCCAATTGAGAGGCTGTTTTTGTACATATAGAACATTGGGCAGCCACGTCAACAGAGATAGAAAGCAGCATTCCCACCAAAAGAATCATCACCAGAATTCGAGCTGTTTTCATGTAAAAAATTGATTTGAGGTTACAAAGATACAGATCAAATTAAGAATTAACCCTCAAGAATTCAATATTGTTCACTAGCGAATTGATTGTTATAGCCTTGTACCCGAATGAACTTCTAAAACTCAACAATAAACCCGATGGTGGGCGTTACTTGCACGCTGCTATTATTGATGAAAGTTGGAATGGCGTTGGAACCATCTGCCTTTATCGCTTGACCGTCTGTAGTAACGAAATTCTTACCATCTGCTGTTCTTGTAAAGCTATAGCTATCTTGTTCACTGGTGCGCGCACCATACCAATTGGTGATGTCTAAAAACAGATCAAGAGTTGTTCTTTTCAAGTTCCATTTTTTATCGATGCGTATATCACTGGAATTGAATGCGCCCAACCGTTGCGTATTTAACAAAGCATAATTCAATACTCCTTGACCTAAACTAAGATAGTTGAGTTGAGAAGCAGCCAAATCATATGGTGTAATGGGAGCCCCCCCTTGATAACGGAATTTCAAACCTAACTCCCAGTTCTTTTTGAATTTATAGCCTCCTGTGATGCTCAGCAAATGACGATTGTCCCAACTGCTTGGAATGTAGATGCCTGAATTGCCGGTGTATTCACTTCTATAAAAAGTATAGGAAACAATTCCAAAGAAGCGTTCCGTTAATTTCTTTTGCGCAAAAAATTCAAAGCCATAAGCCCGGCCTTTTCCATTGGTGGTAACAGCCTCATTTCCCAATACATTAAAATCACTGCCCAAATTCGACAAAGAAATTCCGTTTCTAACCGAAACAGGTACGTTGCCATATTTCTTGTAGAAGCCTTCCAATGTGAAACGTAAGCCATCGTTTGGTAAGAATTCAAGCCCCGCTGCAAAATGGTCACTCTGCAAATAGTCGGCATTTTTATTTACCAAGTTGTTGTTATTATCTGCATACCCAAGAATGGTATACGGTGCAATTTTATAATAGCGTCCAATAGAAGCATTGGCAGTCCAACGATCACTCAACACATAACTTAAACTCATTCTTGGAGAAAGTGTTCTCAAACCATCAGCGCCGTTGGTTGTAAAACTATTCATGTCAGTACGAATGCCGGCACTCCAACCCAAACGATTGTTCAGTAAACGCTTCGATACTTGCGCAAAGGCTCCGTATTTAAAAAAATTTCCCAAAGGGCTATTGAAATTTACAATCACAGCAGGTTGAAGCACTGCACCGTTTGCATCGGTAACCTGTTTGCGAATCACGCTGTAGGTATTGTTAGTAAAATCGGCCAATTGAGCCATGGCACCGTAGCTCCAACGCCAGCCATTTTTTGATTGATTGATATCCCAACGCAGTTTCCATTCTTTCTCTTGAGAACGGTATCTCAAGGTTTGTTGGTTTGGATCCTTCAACTGATTGTCTTCATAACGATCAATCTTATTATCGAAATTGTTATTGCTCAAAGCCAGGTTCCAATAGCCTCTGTTCACTAGTTTCTTCAATGTAATACCTACAGTATAGTTCCATTGATTGATAAGAGGGTTAGAATTCAATATGTATACTTTTTCTGGGCTTGCTTCTTTTGGAACTGCAAAACTGAATTCATCAATAGCACCAATGGCGAGAACCGAAAGACTTGTTTTCTTATTGAATTGATGCGTAACCTTCGTTTGAAAGTCCCAATAGTTGGGTCGAATGGGAAGATCCAAAGCCGTGAAAAGTAATTGTAAATATGAGCGACGGGCCGAAGCCAAGAAAGTTGTTTTCTTGTTTTTAGAGAGCGGCCCTTCTAAAGTGGCCGCTAATTCGGTTGCACTTAAACGTATGTTACCTTGAATTCTGGTGGGATTACCGTTTTTTTGTTTGAACTGGAATACTGAACTCGCCGCGTTATCGTATCGAGCATCAAAAGCAGAAGTACTGAGTTTCACTTCTTCAATAAACGAAACATTCAAAATGCCCTGTGGCCCACCTGCGCTGCCCTGTGTTTGGAAGTGGTTGATCACCGGAATTTCAATTCCATCCAAATAGAAAACATTTTCATTTGGTGCGCCACCGCGAATAATGATATCGTTTCTAAAACCTCCGCCACCTACACCACCGCCCACACCGGGAAGGGTTTGGATTACTTTACTGATATCGAAATTTCCTCCCGGATTCGCTTTAATTTCTTCTGTAGTGAGTTTTTGAACACTCAAAGGTGTTTCCAGAGTGGCTACCCGAGCGGTACGTTTGGTTGTTTTTACCACCACTTCTTTCAGTTCGGTTGCTTCCGGCTCCAATTCTATTGAAAGGGTGAGTTCATTACCGGAAGTAAGGTTAAGATTGTAAAGGGTGGTTGGTTTATAACCAATTGAGCTGGCTGAAATAGAATAAGCCCCGTAATTCAACCCCGAAATTCGGAAGGCACCGAGGGAATCGGTTACCAATCCCCTTCCCCCGGGTTGAACAATTATCGAAATTCCCGAAAGGGCTACTCCTGTCACTTTATTAGTCACTTTTCCGGAAATGCGCCCTGAACTCTGTGATTGAGCAGTAAGCGTAACTAATTGAAATATAAATAGAAAACAAGCAAGAACAAAGACATTTCGTGAATTCATGGTAAGGTATTCTGTGAAGCCTATAAACAAGATAGGAGAAAAAAGGTTGTACAATTTTTCGAAAAAAGAAAGAAAAAATTTGGAGTTTCCAAACATCATCGTAATATTGCGATATAAATTTGAATATGGGCGCAACTAAAGCAGATGAATTTTCAGTAAAAGACAATCGCGTGGCGAAAATCGCCAAAGCCTTGTCACATCCGGCTCGGGTAGCAATTGTTCGCTTGCTGATCAGCAAAAAAGCGTGCATTTGTGGTGATATAGTAGACGAGCTCCCCTTATCGCAAAGTACCGTTTCACAACATTTAAAAGAATTGAAAGAAGCGGGCATCATCAAAGGAAATATCGACGGCACAAGCATTTGTTATTGCATTGATGAAACCAATTGGGCGAGCGCACAAGCC
>DGDD01000109.1 GCA_002385265.1 Chitinophagaceae bacterium UBA3961 | reverse complement strand
AGTTGCAAAACTGTGCCGCAAACTGTGAATACCCACCGATTTGCTGATGCCCGCCTTCTGCTTTGCATTCGAAAACACTTGCTGAATAGTTCGAGTAGGGTAGGAGCTACCGGTCTGACTAGATTCAAACAAATACTTTCTAGGCTTCGGCTCACACTCTTGAATATAGCGACGTAAAATGTCTAACAAAACCGGACTTAAATTTACATACCGGTCTTTTTTACCCTTTGCATTCCGAATATGCATCTGCATTCGCTTGCTGTCAATATCCGATAGTTCTAATGCCACTACTTCGCTTACCCGCAATCCTGCCGAATAGGCTGTAAACAACATAGCCTTGTGCTTTTTATTCTGTAACGCATTGAACAAACGCGTTAACTCATCTTCGTTCAACAATTTAGGTAATTGTAATGGCTTTTTGGGTCGTGGAATCTCCCAAAAGAATTTCTCTCGTTTCAATACCTGCTCATAGTAAAACTTTAAAGCATTTATTCTGCTATGCAATGTATTCTCCGATAGATTCAACTTCTCAAAACAATATTGGAGATATGCCTTGATCCGATCCGGCGTAAAACTTCGCGCATCACGATCTTTTATGGTTCCTAAAAATGCATGCAGCTCATTTAAGTAGGTGCGGATGGTAGAAGGACTGTAGGCCTTTAAAATCAAATGCTGACGCACATCTTCCAACACCTGCTTATTAACGTCGTAGATTCGATCTAACGTAGAACCTGCACCCCTTTCCGTTTTCTCAGACAACTCCCTGCTTGTTCCACCTGCCTTTCCCAATTGCTCCTCAATGATAGTACACCCCGCTTCCTTTAACAAATGATGCAATCTTTGTAAGTTCGATTCGCTAAATCCTACATACCAACATTTATGAGTCTGACTCCACCTTGCACCCATTTTTTTCCGCAGCAATCCATTTAAACTACCATAGTTCTCAAAATAGATCCCAATGCATCTTTCACCCCGATGATCCATTACTTTAATGCGAACTTCTTTCACGTTTTTGCCCCGAAAGCTAGCTCGCTTATCTTACATACTCATGGTGTTTTCATCAATTTACAACCTGTTATTAACCATATATCAAACTTTAGTATTTGCTCTGCCCTCCGCTACGCTTCATAAATTTCTACTTCCTTCCTCCCTTTTTACCACAGATACCCCAGATTACAACAGATTTCCACAGATTAGCCTCCAATATTCAATCAACCTGACAGCGATCAGGATTTACAAGATTAAAGGATTTACAGGATGGATAGTCTACCTCCTCACCCTCGTTTCCTCTTATCCTCCTTCCTGTATTCCCCCTGTTCTTTCTTGATCTCGCCGGCTGTTTCATTATTAATTATTACTTATTAATTATTAATTGCCCCGGCTGTTCAATTCTTAATTCTTACTTCTTAGTTCTTAATTAACTCCCCCTGTTCCTCCCCCTCTTCTTTCTTTGTATTTCCTCGTCTCCTCGTCTCCTCGTCTCCTCGCTTCCTCGCTTCCTCGTTCCTGTCTTCCCGCACTTCGTGCCTCTCAGTTACAACATTACATCATAACCTACTCATATTCAATTAGTAAGCCGATTTGAAAGAAAATGTGTTTTTGTAAATCAGACCGGCTTGGTATGTACATACCGGTCCCTGAAGAGAAGGTAAAGATCACTCCTCGGACTCGGTTTGTTCCCTAAATATACTTATTTACCTAATAACCACAAGGTCGTATACACGAGATTTTTTGATGGGGATTTGTTAATGTTTGGTAGGGGTGGGGTGGGTTCTTTTCGGTCAGGTATCAAGGTTGAGGCATTGGGCATTAGGCTTTAGGCTTTAGGCTTGGCGCAGCTGCGCTGCTGCTAAAGTCGCAAAGTTTCACGGAGGTAGAGAAGGGGCGCTAAGTGGGAATGACTTACTATTTGATAGGTTTATTTTTCCCTTAACCTCTATTTGTACTGTGTTTTCTTTACCGCGGCGTCCTTCGACTCAACTTTCGGTTGGCTCAGGAACCAGCGCAGCGAACGCAGCGGTTTCGCAGCGGAAGCAACGGATACACCACCACTACAACAAAAAAAAGACGGCCTCTCAGCCGTCTTACTCTTTCATATTTTTTATTCCCCAATCGCGCAGCGATCAAAACCTAACACCTAAAGCCTAACGCCTAACGCCTAACACCTAAAGCCTAACACCTAACGCCTAACACCTAATCAGTATTTCGCTGCTTTCCCCCCACTCGCACTCTTCCGAATAAACTCCCTCAAATCCTCATTGCTGCTTACCAAATCCTCTCTTCTCAAATACATCATATGACCGCTTCGGTAGCCCTTAAAGCTGATCCTGCTGGTCAACTTACCCGATGGATCGATCTGCCACATATTGTACTGCGCATTGAAATAGTCACAGGCACCGTCGTAATAACCCGATTGCACCATTACATGCAAATACGGATTCGAACGCATCGCCTTGCCCAAATTCTCTCCCGTAGTGTTGTTGCTGTTGTCCCAAGGGTGCACCGGACCAAACATATTGTACTTCAGATCCGTTTTGTACCCCAATTCCTCTCGTAAATACATATTAATGGGAGGAGTGAAGGAATGCAACCAACTGGTCAACTCCGAGTTGAAATCCGGACGATCACCCGCATCCTTCTTGTCAATGCCCTTATATCTTGAATCCAATCTACCCACCGTATAGCCCTCCGCTCTCAACAACTCTTTCCAGAACAATTGCGTGGATACATCAAAGTTGTTTTGCAATATTACTTCTTCCGATAGTCCCGAATAACGCGCCATCTTCTTCGCCAAATCCTTGCGCTCGGCATCAGTGATCAAACTGCCTTTATTGATGCCCACCAACAATTCTCCCATCGCAAATTTCTCTACCTCCGGTAGCATAGCCGTCAAATCCTTCGATTGCAAATCGGCCGGTAATTTCTTATGATACCAGGCCGTCGCCGCGAAATAAGGCCATCTCAGGGCGGTTGCTTGCTGCGGACTTCTCGTTAAACCTAAATCGGTAGGCGATACCAATACCACGCCGTTAAAATACATCCACTGACTTTCCTGCAATTCCAACGCCAATCCCGATACCCGCGTGGTTCCATAACTTTCACCAATCAAATACTTGGGAGAAGCCCATCTATTGTACCTGCTCATAAAAGTATTGATCCACTCCGCCAAATACTTCACATCGGCATTCACACCAAAGAAAGTAGAACGGGGCGTATTCTTGTCTACAATGCGCGAGAAACCCGTATTCACGGGATCTACATACACAATGTCGGCTACATCTAAAATGGAATTGGGATTGTCTTTGAATCCATAAGGTTGAATTGGATTGCCCTCGTCATCAATATTCAATACCACCGGTCCCGTATAAGCGATGTGCATCCACACCGATGCCGATCCCGGTCCACCGTTAAAACTCACCACAATAGGTCTTGTGGTTTTATCTTTTACATCCGTTCTTTCGTAATAAGTGAAAAACAATCCGGCAATGGTCTTACCATCTTCGTTCCACACCGGCATGGTACCGGTAGTTGCCTTATACGGCACTTTCTGCCCTTTAATGGTTACTTCATGTGCACTCACCACCACTGCATCCGGATTAAAATTCACATCCGGTCCTGCATTTTTTACTTCCTTAACCGGGGCTGGGGGAGTAGCCGGCGCCGACTTCGGCTGCGCCATCAAGCAATACGGACTTGCCACCGCAAGTACCATCAACAATTTTCTCATAAGTCTATTTTTGGTTGGAAAGGGAAGGTAATTAATAATTAAGAATTAATAATTAATAATGAAACAGCCGGGGTAATTAATAATTAATAAG
>DGDD01000301.1:672-7110 GCA_002385265.1 Chitinophagaceae bacterium UBA3961 | reverse complement strand
GGCTTTTAACCCATTGAGGGTAGGGCGGGCATTGAGTTATTTCCAATTTGGTTCGGATTTCTGGGCGCCTCGCTGTAAAAGTTGCCAAAAGCAATGCAACTGTTAGTACCTTTTTCATATCAGTGTTTGGTTTACTTGGTTTGTTTTTGAATTGTCCACCAACTGTAAGAAAGGGGGGCCAATTCAATTTCCATTTCAATTTCGCTATTTTTATTGATCGAATACAATTTTGACGACTTCCCTTCTTTGCTCACTATTGCGGTTGCTTGCAATCCGGTATAATAAAGCGGAATTTTAATTTTTTTCTTCATTGGAGTGGATGTTGGATTGAACAGGAGCACTATTCCGCGAGTATAACCGGAACTTTGCACATGCATCCAACCATCCCAATCTCTGCCATCTGCTCTTCGCAAATGAACAATATCTTGATTCAACAGGTCTCGGTATTTCTTATACCAAGCTATCATTTCGGCCACCACTTTTCGAGTGGTATCAGTATCGTATAAGCGAGGACCGCGATAACAGGCTTGCACTCCGGCACCATAATACTGAAACATGAGTTGTTTATAGTCGGCAAGATGCTCACTCAAGGGTTCTAAAATAGCCTCCGGTCCGCCACCCTGGTAGCGTGTGAGGGGAACAAATCCCCAACCCATGGCCGGTGTTTTTTCGAAAGTGCCGTCGTTGATGTTTTGGCGGTTCAATATTTTCTGTTGTTCTCTCGACAATGAAAAATTGACTTCTCGGTAACCGATGGCAATTTTATGAGTACCGTCCATGAAATACCAATCTGGCGCATTGATATAGACACCCTTTTCATTGAGCCAACGGTACAATTCTTTTTGAATTTCCATTTGGAGCCATTGAGAGTCGTCCAAATTTTTATGTCCGGGGTGAACGGTACTGGCGCATTGATCGCCCGGATAAGGTCCATCATTCTCCCAAATATCAAATCCCGTATACTTGAAAAAGTTTTTTATTTTATCGCGATAAGCAAGCCCCCATTTACTTCCAAAGCAAGGTGCGTTGCCGAAAAATGCACCACCCGGCTTGCCGGTTTTGGCATCAATTACATCGTCTTCATCGCTGATTCTTCTGCTGCTGAACAAAGAATAACCACCTAACGCAATTCCCTTTTGATGAGCATAGTCGGCCAAGTTTTTCCATCTATTCAAATTGGCAGCACTGGTATCTTCCATATTCAAATGAGAGCCAAAACTGAGAATAACGGCTTCATATCCGGTAGCTAGGCATTGGTCGATCGCTGTTTTTACTTGTTCGTCGTTGGAGCTTACAAGGTGCATGAAAATGGGATTCATTTGTGTCCACGGAGCCACCGTGCGATACATCTTACGAATAGCCATTCCTCTTCGTTCCCGATCGTATCCGTCCATTAGCAATTCATGGGTGCGCACCGATTCAAAACGTTCGCCTTTTGCAAGCGTAATACCGGGTGCTTTTTCCGGATATACTTCCAATAAACAAGGCGTTTCATAATTGTAGTTCACTTGTGAAGTATAAGTAGAATCAATGTTCCAGTGTGTGGTTTGATCACTGATGTCATACCTCATCGCATTATTAAAAGCATAGTTGGTTTCTAAATAGATTCCATGCTGCTTCTTCATTTCTGTTGGTTTGCCCACTACGGCGCTTTCTTCTTCTACTAATCCCAACACTTCGTTCTCTACTCTATTCAAGTAAACTTGATTATCAGAATTATTCTCGATGCCAATCCATTTTACAATCAATGGTGCACCGTCGAACAATTCATAATGCACCACAACCTCTAACCCTGCGAATTGTGGATGTGAATAGCTGAACTTCACGTGTATTCCTTTGTAGGGCAACACGGCGCCGCTCCAAAATCGGTACTTGGTCTTGATTCGAGGTGTCAGTGGTTCGGTTTCAACTTTGGTAAACATGAAATCGTTGGTTCCTGCTTTTAAAGAAGACAACCATTCTGGCTGCAGATAGGCTTTTTCAGACTGCCCTTGCAATCCACCCACCGCGTATCGTATTCCATTGATGAATAAAATAGCTTCAGGACTGATGGCTCTCAATAACTCTTGATTCGTTGTTAAGTTTAGGTATCCTACGCAAGCCATATTAGGACCTTTGTAGAAACTGCGCTTTACCAATCCATTGGAAAGGGTGTATTGTTGTGTTCGAGGATCGTATTGGAAGAACGATTTATAGGGCGCTCCATCAAGCAGCCAATCGGTTTGTGCATTCATTTCCAAGCTACTCAGCAAGCAAAAGAGGAAGGATAAGAAAAGGCCTTTATTTTTCATATTCAGGAATCATTAAAAAAGAAGCCGGAATCAATGTTCCGGCTACTACCATTGTTTATATCTGCTACTAGCTGTCAGCTCTCTAAATTTAATGAAAGTCTTTTGAATTGTTGTTTCAAAATCTTTTAAAAAGTGGAAAACTGCTGATTATTGGTCCTTTTCAAATCAAGCAACCGTTTGCATCATTTTTTTAGCGGCTATTTCTTAATATCGCAGTATGGAAAAGAAGCTGCCTACTATAAAGGAGATTGCGCAACGATTAAATATTTCAGTTTCAACTGTTTCTCGTGCTTTGCACGATCACCCCAGTATTGGCTTGCGTACCAAAATGCAAGTAAAAAAACTGGCGGAGGAACTTCATTATGTTCCCAATCAAACCGCGATCTTTTTCAAGCAGCGCAAGACTTATACCATCGGGGTCATTTTACCCAATCTCCGGGAAGAGTTCTTTTCGTTGGCTACCAGTGGCATTGAAGACAAGGCATTTGAGAACAATTATATCGCGCTGATGGGTCAAAGCCACGACAGCATTGACCGTGAAAAGACCTTGGTAGAAACCATGCAGAAACACCGTGTAGACGGGCTTTTGGTATCCATCTCCAAGAACACCTCAAATGTGGATCATTTTCAAAGTTTATTGCAATTCAATATTCCGGTAGTGTTTTTCGACCGTGTTCCCGACGTGCCGAATATTCATTCTGTTTGGTGCAGCCTGTATCACAGTTCCATGGAAGCCATTGATTTTTTGATCAAGAAAGGGCATAAAAGAATTGGTTACATACAGGGGCCCGATACACTCAGCATTAAAAACGAGCGCCTTCAAGGATACTTAAACGGACTAAAAAAGAACAAGATCGTTCATGATCCTTCTTTAGTGGTAAGTTCCGATTTCTCTGCAGAAGGAACGCAAAAAGCCATGGACCAGCTACTAGCCTTGAAAAACAAGCCAACAGCCATTATAACGTTCAATGATTATGTGGCGCTCGATGCCATGCAGTATGTAAGAAAGAAGAAGTTGAAGATCAATAAGGACTTGGCCTTCGTTAGCTATGCGAACCTCCCTATCACGCATTACTTAGAAACTCCACCTTTGGCTTCTGTGGAACAATTCCCCTACGATCAAGGTGCCCGCGCCGCAGAATTACTGTTCAAGTTGATAGATCAAAAAGAATCAAGCGAGAGCCATCCCTTTGAGAATGTGGTTCTGAATAGTGAGCTGGTGATTATTGGTCAAGGTAAATAAAGCGGCCAATTAAACTGTAAACTGAACTCGAGGTTGTTCGTCGATACATCCCACTGATTGGTCGACTAGGATTTCCTGTCTCTTATCAATCTCTTATTTTAGCCTTTAGTATAATGGCAATTCGAACTTTCAACATTGTTACACTCATCCAACTAAAGTGTTTTTTTCACCTTAGTTGGATAAATTCTGATTGTATCCGGCTTTGTTTTTACTGAGCCGGATTTTTTTTGGACACAAAAAAAGAAGGCCGAAGCCTTCTTTACTTATAACGAATAACATAAAACTTCTTACTTGATCTCTCCCACCATGTTTGCAGGATCAACCCACTCATCAAATTGCTCCGGCGTAACATAACCCAACTTCACAGCCATTTCTTTCAGCGTTGTTCCTTCTTTGTGCGCTTTCTGTGCAATTTCAGCCGCTTTGTAATAACCAATTTTTGTATTCAAAGAAGTCACCAGCATCAATGAATTGTCTACGTGCTTTTTGATATTGGCTTCAATAGGTTCAATACCCACTGCGCACTTATCATTAAAGCTTACGCAACCGTCTCCAATTAAACGAGCACTGTGCAAGAAATTGTAGATCATTACCGGTTTGAATACGTTCAATTCAAAGTGGCCATTGGCACCTCCAATATTAATAGCAACATCATTGCCCAATACCTGCGCAGCAATCATGGTTAATGCTTCACACTGCGTCGGATTCACTTTCCCTGGCATGATCGAAGAACCGGGCTCATTATCAGGAATGAACAATTCACCAATACCACTTCTCGGACCTGAAGACAACATGCGAATATCGTTTGCTATTTTCATCAAACTTACTGCAACTGTTTTCAATGCACCGTGTGCTTCTACTATCGCATCGTGTGCAGCCAAAGCTTCAAATTTATTAGGAGCCGTTACAAAAGGCAACCCTGTTAATGCAGCAATATGCTTTGCAACATTGGGAGCGTAATCTTTAGGAGTGTTGATACCGGTACCTACTGCGGTTCCACCCAAAGCCAATTCACTAAGGTGAGCCAAGCTATTTTTTATAGCGCGCAAACCATGATTCAACTGAGCAACATAACCACTGAACTCTTGCCCTACTGTTAAAGGCGTAGCATCCATAAAATGGGTTCTACCAATTTTAACCACGTGCATAAAGGCAGCGCTTTTTGCAGCCAGCGTATCTCTCAATTTTTCAATACCGGGGATCGTAGTTTCTACTAAAATCTTATAAGCGGCAATGTGCATCGCAGTTGGAAAGGTGTCGTTTGAAGATTGAGACTTGTTTACATCATCGTTGGGATGAAGGAATTTTTCTTTATCGGTCAATGCACCGCCTTTCAATACGTGACCACGATAAGCCACCACTTCGTTCACATTCATATTGCTTTGGGTACCGCTTCCGGTTTGCCAAACCACCAATGGGAAATATGCATCGAGGCTACCGGTCAAAATTTCATCACATACAGTTCCAATTAAATCACACTTTTCCTTCGGTAAAACACCTGCTTCAAAATTGGTTATAGCTGCGGCTTTCTTCAAATATGCAAAAGCACGAATGATTTCTTTTGGCATCCGGTTGATGTCTTGAGCAATTTTGAAGTTGTCGATACTACGTTGTGTTTGGGCACCATAAATCGCATCCACAGGTACTTTTACTTCGCCCATGGTATCCTTTTCTATTCTGTATTCCATCGATTATGAATTGAAGATTAAAGATTCGATTTTATAAAACATGCTTCTCGTCCGATTCCACCGCGTTGGTTTCAACGGTAGGCGTGGCGGTTGCAGGCACTTCTTTGAAGAATCGCTTTTGGAAAATCAAGATGGCAATTACCCCAACACTTATAGCAGCATCTGCCAAATTAAAAATAGGGGAGAAAAATGTGAAGCTTTGTCCACCAATGAAAGGTACCCAACCGGGCATAATTTTGTTTTCAATGATGGGAACGTAGAGCATATCTACCACATTGCCGTGTAAGAATGACCCGTATCCTTTGAAATTCATGGTGGCTAGACCAACGTATCCCATATTATCGCCGGTAAGTTTATCGATGGTCATTCCTTTGTCGAAAATGAGCCCGTAAAACATACTGTCGATCAAATTTCCCAATGCTCCTGCAAAGATCAAGGCAACGCAAATAATGAAGCCTTTATGATATTCCTTTTTAACGATACTCTTAATATAAAAAACACCGAAAATAACGGCTACTAAGCGAAACAAGGTGAGGGCCAATTTCCCGAAGTCACCTCCAAATTTCCAGCCCCAGGCCATGCCTGCATTCTCGATGAAATACAAACGAAACCAATCTTTGAAGATGGTAATATGACCTCCGTAGTACATGGATGTTTTCACCCAAATTTTAAGAGCCTGATCCGCAAAAATTACCAACAAAATCACCAAAACAACCGTACGTAGTTTCACCGCTAAAAATTTAGGTTACAAATATACTTTTAGTGCATCAGTTTTGAAAGCCGTTAAGGGTAAAAACCCTGAAAGGCTTGTTATTCTTCGTAATACAGCCTTCTAACACGTTGCGAAACACCGGAAATGAGCTCGTAAGGGATGGTATCGGCCCATTTGGCCACTTCTTTCACTGAAAGTGGACCACCGAATACAGTCACTTCATCCCCTTCTTTTACCCCGGGAATATGGCTAATGTCTACCATGGTCATGTCCATGCATATCCACCCAACCACGGGAGCCAGCTGCCCTTTGATCATCACTTTTCCTTTTCCATTGCTCAAGGCTCTTGAGTAGCCATCGGCATATCCTATCCGAATAGCTGCTATTGTTCCCGCTCTGCTAATTTCTCCTAAGGCTTTCTGCTGTTCTTCGAAACTGCAAGGCTTTTCGCCCCCTTGTTCCAACTCATTTCTTCTCTTTCCCATTGCTCAAGGCTCTTGAGTA
>DGDD01000301.1:0-337 GCA_002385265.1 Chitinophagaceae bacterium UBA3961 | reverse complement strand
CAATTTCTTCATTTTGCAATATTCCCTTTCTTCCGTAGCCGACGGTCTCTCCCGGTTCCAATTGCTTGATCTGTGCTATGGAAGTTTTTAACGTTGACGCCTCTCTAATATGGGTATTTCCCGATTCTACTCCATACAACCCAATTCCCAGTCGTACCATATCAAACTGCAAATCCGGAAATCTTGCGATCCCCGATGTATTTGAAAGGTGACGCAATACCGGATAACTAAGCTTGGCCGATAATCGATCACACATCTTCACAAACAAAGCCCCTTGCTGACGTGTAAACCCATCAAAAGCCGGACTTTCACTGGCTACTAAATGACTAAAGAAAGC
>DGDD01000217.1 GCA_002385265.1 Chitinophagaceae bacterium UBA3961 | reverse complement strand
ATTGTAGTGGGAGGTAAGTGTGATAAAAAAACAGGATACTTTGTTCAGCCAACGGTAATTGAAACAACCGACCCACATTATGTAACGATGTGCGAGGAGATTTTTGGACCGGTTCTAACCATTTATATCTATCCTGAACAGTCATTCGAACAAACACTTGAATTGGTAGATGCTACATCGCCATACGCTCTTACCGGATCAATTATTTCAACCGATCGTGCGGCAATTGTATTGGCAACTGTAAAGCTGAGGAATGCCGCCGGTAATTTCTATATTAATGACAAACCAACCGGAGCAGTAGTAGGACAGCAACCTTTTGGGGGAGCCAGAGCGAGTGGAACTAACGACAAAGCCGGCTCCATTTTGAACTTGTATCGCTGGTTGAGTCCGAGGACAATTAAGGAAACCTTTACTCCTCCTACAGACTATCGATATCCTTTTTTGAATGAGATTTAAATGGTATCTTACTAAAACTGAAATGCTATTTATGAAAAAGTTGATTTTTTACTGCGTATTATTTTTGATGACACTTGGGTTGTCCGCTTCAACTCCGGTAGTTCCATCGGTAAATGCGCATCAAATTATGATTCCAGTAGGTAAAACAGGAAAGAATATATCTCTTGCGGAATTGTCGAGGATCAGTGAATCAGAACTTGAAGCGTTGACTGGGCGTAAAATGAATTTTAGTGAACGACTTTCGTTCAAGTTGTCGCAAAAGAAAATGCGCAAGTCAATTGCAGAAGATGGAACGATAAATAAAAAGAAGTATGCCAAGTTTTTCGCAAAAAAGACAGGAGGACCTGAAGTAGGATTTCATGGTCTTGGCTTCATTTTGGGTTTTTTTCTTGGCCTTATAGGGGTATTACTTGCTTATGTAATTAACGACGATGCCGACAAGAAAAATCGTGTAAAATGGGCCTGGATCGGTTATGGAATTAGCGTGGTGATTACGCTCATTATTGTAATTGCTATCGTAGCCTCTTTACCATAATTAAGGGCTTGGATAGTGACATGAATTTAGAAAGTGATCAACTAGATGTATGGACGAAAAAATTATTCTCAACGAATCACAATTGGCGATTACCTTAAAGCGCTTGAGTCACCAAATTGTAGAAAATACGAATGATCTTGCCGACTTGGCGATCATTGGCTTGCAACCTAGAGGCGTATTTGTAAGTGATGCCATTGTTAACGCCCTAGAAGAATTGTTGCCAACCGTGAAGTTCAATTACGGAAAATTAGACATCACTTTTTATCGTGATGATATTCGCAAGGAGCTCCATATTGCCAATAAAACTGATATTCCTTTCAGTATCGAAAACAAACGAGTTGTATTAGTTGACGACGTGTTGCATACAGGTAGAACCATTCGAGCAGCATTAGACGCTTTGCTCGATTTTGGACGCCCGGCTTCTGTTGAATTATGTACTTTAATTGACCGCAGATTCAGCCGCCAATTACCAATTCAAGCAGACTATGTTGGCAAAACAATCGACTCCATCATTTCGCAAAAAGTGAAAGTGTATTGGAAACAAAGAGATGGTGTACAACAAGTGGTTCTAATTGAATAATCGAGAATCTGATTTTCAAAAAATAGTTCAATGGCTCCAATTTGGAGCCATTCTTTTTGTGTAAAATTTATTCTAGAGCCTTGAAAATCTTCACTATGCAAGGCATGAAAATCTGAATGGAATGTTCAAAAATCATTTGGCTCAATAGGTGAATATCCATTATCTTCGCCCCCTAAGATGAAGCTGTCTACTAAACATCTCTTAGGGATCAGAGACCTCACAAAGGAGGACATTCAAATCATTCTTGATACGGCAACTCAATTCAAGGAAGTCCTCCAAAGACCCGTTAAAAAAGTTCCCTCTCTCCGCGATGTTACCATCGTCAATTTGTTTTTCGAGAATTCTACAAGAACCCGTATTTCATTTGAACTCGCAGAAAAGCGGCTGAGCGCAGATACCATCAGTTTTACTGCTAGTAATTCCTCAGTAAAAAAGGGAGAGACCTTGTTGGATACGGTGAATAATATTTTGTCGATGAAAGTAGATATGGTGGTAATGCGACATAGCGCCACCGGAGCCCCCCATTTCTTGTCCAAACACATTCCAGCTGCCATTGTAAACGCGGGCGATGGAATCAATGAACACCCAACCCAAGGTCTGCTTGATGCGCTCAGTATGCGCGAGAAGTTTGGCACATTAGAAGGATTGAGAGTGGCCATTATTGGTGATATCATGCATAGTAGAGTTGCCATGAGTAACATGTACTTACTCAAGAAAATGGGTGCTGAAGTAATGCTTGCCGGGCCACCCACACTCATCCCCAAATATACAGCCGAGGCTTTTGGAGTAAAAGTGGAATACAATGTGAAAAAAGCATTGGAATGGGCCGATGTAGCGAATGTGCTAAGAATTCAATTGGAACGTCAAAATCAAGTTTTGTTCTCTTCCTTAAGAGAATACAACCAAGTATACGGAATCAGCCGCTCTTTGCTAGAAAGCTTGGGAAAGGACATCACCATCATGCATCCGGGGCCCATTAACAGAGGGGTGGAGCTAGACAGTGATGTGGCAGATAGCGGTCAATCGATCATCCTTCAGCAGGTTGAAAATGGAGTTGCCGTGAGAATGGCGGTACTCTATTTATTAGCCGGCAGAGACTCAAACTAAACGCTTATGGAACGCATCTGTTTGTTCCCCGGAACTTTTGATCCGGTAACCTTAGGTCACACCGACATTATTAATAGAGCTCTTCCTCTATTCGACAAGATCATAGTTGGTATTGGATTAAATTCAGCAAAAACCCCCATGTTCTCACCCGAACAACGTTTGCAATGGATTGAAGATATTTACAAGAATGAACCCAAAGTAAGTGGTGGGGTGTATGAAGGACTAACGATTGACTTCTGTAAAAAAATAGGGGCGCGGTTTATTTTGCGTGGTATTCGATACGTAAGCGATTTTGAATACGAGAAAACAATTGCCGATGCGAACCGTACACTCGACCGCAATATTGAAACGATCTTTCTAACGGGTGAACCCAAGTATACTTCGGTGGCTTCTACTATTGTTCGAGACATTATCAAGAACGGAGGGGACGCATCTCCCTTTCTACCTGAAGTGGTGTCCCATTCTTTCAGAAAATGATCTGGCAAAACCCACATATTAGCGTTGAAGAATTGAATACGCTCGGCGCGGGTACCATTGCAGAGGTACTTGATATCAAGTTTATTGATGTGGGCCCAAACTATATAAAAGCCTCTATGCCCGTTGATGCCAGAACAAAACAGCCATATGGGCTGCTACATGGGGGAGCATCTTGCGTGTTAGCAGAAACACTGGGTAGTGTTGCATCGGTATTAGTAGTAGACCAAGAACGCCAAATTTGTGTTGGATTAGAAATCAATGCCAACCATGTTCGTGGGGTGCGATCGGGTTTGGTTATAGCAACAGCCACCCCTTTGCACTTAGGAGCCAGTACCCATGTTTGGGATATAAAAATTCATGACGAAAGGGAAAAACTTGTTTGTGTGAGCCGACTCACCGTTGCCATTTTGAAGAAGCCGGGATCTTAATGGATCAAGCCGGCAGCTGCGAAAACTTCACGAATGGATGCGTACGTATTTTCTAAATAGCTGTCAAGTTCAGTAACAGCCACCCATTTTACTTCCGTAATGTCTTCTTCCAATTGAGGTACCAGTGAACCTTTAAATTTAGTACGTACTTCGTACCAATAGGATTCCTTCAGAATTTCTTTTCCTTTAAAACTATAGTGATGATAGGTTGTGGTAATAAATTTCTCTCTCACCAATTCTTTTAATCCGGTTTCTTCTTCTATCTCTCGCACCGCACATTCCTCGATTGATTCACCTTCATCCAACTTTCCTTTCGGAAGATCCCACTTGCCACGTCGAAACATCATCAGTACTTTCCCATCTTCATTGTATACAAGTCCTCCACCGGCCTTGACAATTTCAAATCGGTTCCACAGGGCGGCTTTTAAATCCTCTAATTTATTAGCTGCTAATACAACCGCGCGATCTTCGGTTGGATCAATAGTATTCAGGATCTGAGAAATGATCAATTTACTAGGGTTGTAATACAAGGAGTTATTGCTGTTATTGCGAGTTAAATCATCAATTACTTCCGTTTTATCGGTCAAAATCAACTGCGTTCTTTCAAAAAAAAGGCGGTAAAACATATTCTCAAGTTTTAAACACAAACGAAATCATCGCGTATCAATGACAGTTTGTTGGTAATTTTGCTCCATGACAAACGAAAAAGTTGTTGCTGAGAAGCTTCTGCAAATTAATGCGATTAAGTTGAATCCAACACAACCATTTACTTGGGCTAGCGGCTGGAAAAGCCCTATTTATTGTGATAACCGCAAAGTATTATCATTTCCTTTCAGCCGAGATTTCATAAAGTCTGAAATGTGCAATGTGATTTTCGAAAGCTTCCCCGAAGCAGAATTATTGGCAGGAGTTGCCACCGCAGGTATTGCTTGGGGAGCCATGGCAGCCGACCAATTAAAACTCCCGTATATCTATGTTCGTCCAAAGCCAAAAGAAAGATCG
>DGDD01000297.1:5788-13000 GCA_002385265.1 Chitinophagaceae bacterium UBA3961 | reverse complement strand
TTCAAATCAGTTTGGCGAATCGTTATGCCATTTCAACAGCAGCTTTGGCTTTTGGTTGAGCCTTTAATGCTTGTTTCTCTGTGTATCGAATGGCTGTCCACACATGATCCAAATTCAATTCTTCACCACCCTCGAAACCGGCGTCGCAAACGCAACTAAAGCTACATTCTTTGTGCAAATCGGTTACAATTTTAGAGCTAGACTTGGGAATAGCGATCCAAAAACGAGCTTGCTGGTGCAAAGCAGGTAACACATCTCTCATAATTCCTTTCAACTGAGTTCCGTTTAGTGCGAACACTAACGCGAAATCAATTTTACGAGACTTGAGTAAAGGGGTTACATTCTTTGAAAATGAAATTTTAGCAAACTGCTTTTCGATGGAGGAAGGAAGTCCCTGAATTAGGACATTTTTCTCATCACGCAACTCCAACTTTTCGAGAAGATTTTGAGACATGCGAGCAATTTTTGTTGAATGCCTTAGGTTAATACTTAACGGGCGACAAAAATACAAAAAAGCTCCGGCTTTACCTACTATTCGTTAAAATATTCTGAAAATCAACGAGAGAGAAGCTGCTATTTTTATTAAAATTAGAAATCTTTCTTACTTCTTAGATGAATTTGCGGAATTGTAATACTTTAAGGCTTCCGGCATGTATTTCTTCAATTGTTCTATTCTAGTTCCTTCAGAGGGGTGCGTGCTGAGAAACTCTGGCGGCTTTTGGCCGGCACTGGCTTTCTCCATTCTTTCCCATAAAGCGATGGCTTCCTGAGGGTTATAACCGGCCATTGCAGCATACATTAGCCCTAATCGATCGGCCTCTAATTCATGCTTTCTAGAAAATGGCAGGGTTCCCAACAGGGTTGAGCCTACACCAAAAGCGTTTAAGAAAAGGTTCTGAGCTTCAGGGGTCTTATTGGCAACGGCTACTTGTACTGCAATTCCTCCGGCTTGCTGAACGGTAGCTTGACTCATACGTTCATTTCCGTGTTTGGCTAAAGCATGCGCAATTTCGTGCCCCATTACTGCGGCCAACGCGGCTTCATTTTGAGTGATGGGTAATAATCCTGAATACACTACAATTTTTCCGCCAGGCATACACCATGCATTTACCTCTTTAGAGTCAACCAGATTGTATTCCCATTTATACCCTTCTAGTTCTTTTCCAAGACCTTGATCTGTATAGTATTTTGTAATGGCAGTTGCAATTTTACTTCCAACGCGGCGCACCATTTCTGCATCTTTGCTGGTAGTAGTTGCAATTACTTTATTGGTAGTTAGAAACTGTTTGTATTGATCCGAAGCCATGCTTTGAATATCGGCTTCATTGAAAAAAGCCATTTGCTTTCTGCCGGTAATGGCATTTCGAGAACAAGCTGCGGCTAGGATGATAAAGGCGAAGGCGATGATCCGATTTCTCATAGTCAACTTTTGAAATAGTTAATTCAATTCTTGTACCAGTGTATTTCAATGGTGCAAAAATACCGACTATAAGGAACTTTTAACCAATTATTTGAGGGGGAACTTTCGGTATTAGACCTTGCGGCGTTCTTTGCGGCGATCGCGGTATTTGAGAATGGGAACTTTACTTTCACATCCTTTCAAAAGGCGGCCAATATTTTTTTGATGGGTGAGAATCACTAGCAAGGCAACTGCGATTGCAAAAACGCGGTAAGCATGATTGTCGAAGTTGAAGACTACTACAATAAATATTGGGAAAGCGATGCTTGCTAAAATTGAACTGAGTGAAACGAAACGAGTTAAATACAACACCAATAGAAAGACTCCTACACTGCACATGGCCGACCAAGGAGAAATACCCAATACCAACCCAAAAAGTGTAGCTACTCCTTTGCCGCCTCTAAAGTCGGCCCATATTGGAAAGATATGACCTACCACAGCGGCCAATCCCAAACCAATTTGAAACCCGGTTCTGGCCGTTTCATTGTCAACATAAAAAGGAACGAGATAAGCTAATTTAACTGCGACGAGGCCTTTGAGCATATCAATAATCATCACGAATGTGCCCCAACGAGAGCCCATTACACGAAATGAATTGGTGGCACCGGCATTTCCACTGCCATATTCGCGGATATCAATCCCGAAAACCAGTTTGCTAACCCAAACTGCTGTGGGCACAGAGCCGATCAAGTAAGCGGCTACGATCAGTAGAACTTCTTTCACGTTTAAATTGGTTGTAGTGGTAATTACAAATTTAATGAAAATTTGCGGAAAAAGAGCAGTTAATTGTTAGCCCTTAGGATTCACACAAACGATTGATATCCACCCTTCTCTTTCTTTTAATCCCCTGATTACCAAACCGCTATGCATGGCCTTTTCTTCTATAGCCTCTCTATCGCCTTTCAACAATCCGCTCATGATTAGAACGCCGTCTTGCTTTAAATGTTGCTTAAGGGATTCCATAGAGGCAAGTAAGACGTTTTTATTAATGTTTGCCAAGATCATATCGAAGGGTTCCGCAAATGCTACACTGTCTTTTCTTTCCAAGTCAATCCCTTGAATGTTGTTAAGTTCAAAGTTTTCGGCTGCGTTCAGGATACTCCAATCGTCGTTATCAATTGCCTTAATTTCTTTTGCGCCTTGCAGCGATGCCAAAATAGCCAACACACCCGTGCCGGTTCCAAAATCCAAAACTGTTTTCCCGGATGCCTGTAGTTCCGACATCCACTGGATCATCATATAAGTGGTAGCGTGATGGCCGGTACCAAAACTCATTTTGGGTGTAATAACAATTTCATATGTTAAGTCTGGGATCGGCTCATGAAAGCTTGCCCGAATGGCACAAAATTGATCCACTACAACAGGGTGAAATTGCGACTCCCAAGATTGATTCCAGTTTTGGGGTGGTAAAACCTCCACCGAATAATTGAGACTCATATCTGTCGACAATTCTTTCAATTCTTCTTCTTGGAAACCGGACTCCCGTATGTAGGCATTCAGATAATTATGCCCTTCTTCAAATCCTTCAAAACCTAATAGATCCATCCGGGCCACAAGAATGTCTTTTTGTTCTGCCCTCACTCCTTCAAAATGTATTCTGATATGTGCTTCCATTGTTGCTTCTTAATTGTCTATAATCTACTAAAATGAAATTCGTTGATTTTAAGTGGATCACCAAAACGGTTGTTAAATAAAAAGGCTGCCATAGAACTGGCAGCCTTTGAAATATGTATCCGAGTGGAATTAGGCTTGATCATTGGCCGGTCCTTCTGACTCTCTTGGAGGACGAGCCGGTTGACCCTCAGGCTTTGGCATCAACACTTTGCGGCTGAGCTTAAATTTACCTGTTTTATGATCCAATCCAATCAATTTTACTTTTACCACATCACCTTCCTTCAACACACCTTCCATTGATTCAAGGCGCTTCCAGCTAATTTCACTAATGTGCAACAAACCTTGTTTACCAGGAAGGAATTCTACGAAGGCACCGAATTCTTTGATTCCTTTCACTTTCGCTTCGTAAACAGAACCTACTTCAGGAACAGCTACAATGCCTTTGATCCATGAAACCGCTTTATCCAATCCTTCTTTCGCAGGAGAGAATACGCTTACTTCACCTTGATTACCTACTTCTTCAATATTGATAGTAGTTCCGGTTTCGCGTTGAATTTCTTGAATGATCTTTCCTTGTGGTCCGATTACAGCACCAATGAATTCTTTGTCGATGAAGAGTTTGATCATTCTTGGCGCATGAGCTTTCACTTCTTCGCGAGCTGCGCCAATGGTATTGTACATCGCATCAAGGATGTGCAAACGACCCACACGAGCTTGAGCAAGTGCTTCGCGCATGGTATCCATACTCAATCCGTCGATTTTGATGTCCATTTGAACACCGCAGATACCTTCACGAGTGCCGGTAACTTTGAAGTCCATATCTCCCAAATGATCTTCATCACCCAAGATATCAGTTAAGATGGCGTATTTGTTGTCGCTGCTACGAGTAATCAATCCCATTGCTACACCACTAACGTGCTTTGGAATGGGCACACCAGCATCCATAAGCGCCAATGAACCGGCACATACGGTTGCCATTGAAGAGGAACCGTTAGATTCAAGAATATCACTCACAACACGAACGGTGTAAGGATATTCGTTACCCGGCATCATCTGCTTCAAAGAGCGCATCGCCAAGTTACCGTGACCAACTTCTCTTCTACCGGGTCCTCTGTTCGGCTTAATTTCGCCGGTAGAGAAGGCAGGGAAGTTATAGTGTAAAATGAATTTAGAATAATCTGACTGAGCTGCGCTTTCAATTAGCAGTTCATCGAGCGGAGTACCGAGTGTAACGGTAGTTAATGATTGGGTTTCACCGCGGGTAAACAATGCAGCTCCGTGTGGAGAAGGAAGGATGTCAACTTCCATTGCTAAAGGACGAACCTGATCTAACTTACGACCATCCAAACGCGTACGATCGTCGAGGATCATGTTACGAACTTCTTCCCATTTCAGGTCTTCGTAGTATTTCTTAGCTAATTTCTTTGTTGTATCGTCAGCATCTTCGCCGAGGCTAGCAATCAATTCAACCTTTAATTGATCGAAAGCATCGCTGCGTTCATTTTTAGAAGAAGCTGCGCGAGCAATTTGCATTACTTTCTCTTTTGCAAATGCATATACTTTTTCTTGAAGTTCAGCATTTGTTACTGGTTTGGTATAGTCACGCTTAGCGGAAATACCTACCAATGAACGCAATTCTTCCTGCGCTTTAATTTGAATGCGAATAGCGTCGTGAGCTACTTCGAGGGCTTTGATCAAATCTTCTTCAGAAGCTTCTTTCGACTCACCTTCCACCATCATCAAGTTCTTTTCAGTAGCACCGATGATAAAGTCCATGTCAGCCTTTGCCAATTCAGAACGGCTTGGGTTTACAACATAGTTTCCTTCAATACGTGCTACACGTACTTCGGAGATGATTTCTTTAATGGGAATATCAGACACTGCGAGTGCAGCAGAAGCTGCCAAACATGCCAATGCATCAGGCATAACTTCTTTATCAGAAGAAATGAGGGTGATGATCACTTGTACATCGCAGAAATAATCTTCAGGGAATAAAGGGCGCAAAGCGCGGTCAACCAAGCGGCTTACCAATACTTCATAATCGCTCAGTTTTCCTTCACGTTTGAAAAACGATCCGGGGATACGACCTGCAGAAGCAAACTTCTCCATGTAGTCAACAGACAATGGGAAGAAATCTTGACCTTCTTTAGGTTCTTTGTTAGCTACTACAGTAGCCAACATTACGCTGTTGCCTTGGCGAACAGTAACGGCACCGTGTGCCTGACGGGCTAGTTTGCCCGTTTCAATGGTGATCTCACGACCGCCACCAATATCGAACGTTACACTTTTGGGTTGTGTTAACATAAGCTTGAATTGTTTGGGTTAGAATAACTCTAAAAAGGTAGGAAGAGATACCCGTACCCGGGTTAATAATTGAATTTTTAAGGGAAAAATCAGGGATAATATTAAACGACAATTCCCAACTAAAATATAGTTGGGAAAAGCGTTTGGATATTTTGAATATACATTATTTTCTTAGACCTAATTTTTCAATCAAAGCACGGTAACCTTGAAGGTTGTGCTTGCTCAAGTAAGTCAATAAGCGTTTGCGCTGACCTACCAATTTCATCAAACCACGGTGAGTACCGAAGTCTTTCTTGTTCTGCTGCAAGTGAGCAGAAATTCCGTTAATACGCTCTGTTAACAAAGCAATCTGACCCTCAATAGAGCCTGTGTTGGTAGCTTTACCACCATAGTTAGCGAAAATCTCAGATACTTTCTCTTTAGTTAAATAAGACATCTCAATTTTTTTTAAAAAACATCCAAATTTTTATTCTTCTTAAATCGGCGGCAAAACTAGGCTTTTTTTTAGATTTTATATTGAAAATTGCGATTTTTTTTCGACTTTAGAGCGCTTTGCAATTGAAGTTCAAGTATTTAGAATTTGAGGCAACGCTCAGTTTTTTTCCACATTTCGACCTAATTCAATGAAATTCAGAAATTTACAATCATTAACTAAATGAGTACAAGAATTGTATTTACGGTTACCAATGATTGCAATTTCGACCAACGCATGATCCGGATTGCCGGAACTTTGCAAAAAGCAGGCTTTGAAGTGCTCCTGATTGGCCGTTCTTTTGCCAACTCTCCTGCCCTCTTGCCTCAAGCCTTCCGGCAAAAAAGAATAGCCTGCCGCATCAGAACCGGGAAGTGGGCATATTTCGAATTCAACCTTAAACTGTTTTTTGTACTTCTTTTTACCAAGGTTGATATTATTGGTGCGATTGATTTAGATACCATCTTGCCTTGTTATGTTGCTTCAGCCCTCAAAGGCACCAAGCGGGTGTACGATGCGCACGAACTATTTTGCGAAATGAAAGAGGTGGTGAGTAGACCTTCCATTTATGCGATATGGAAACGAATTGAACGATTCAGTGTTCCAAAATTTAAAAAAGGCTACACGGTCAATCAATACATCGCTCGCTCTTTTCATGAAATGTATGGATCTAATTATGAGGTCATTCGTAATCTGCCGGTTTTGAAAGAAGATCAAATGCCCTACCCTTCCCCAGAGCCTTTCCTGCTATATCAGGGAGCCGTGAATGAAGGACGATGTTTTGAAACCTTGATTCCTGCAATGAAAGAAGTGAACATGCCTTTACATATTTACGGAGATGGCAATTATTTAGAACAAGCAAAGGCGCTGGTAATAAAAGAAGGTTTAGAGCATAAAGTGATTTTTAAAGGGAAACGCTTACCGGAAGAATTACGTATCATCACTCCCACTGCCTATGCAGGCATAACCTTATTCGATAAAGACTCGAAAAGTAACTATTGGAGCTTGGCGAACCGCTTTTTTGATTACATCCATGCGGAGATTCCGCAGCTATGTGTTGACTATCCAGTTTATCGTGAAATAAACAATTCTAGTAAGATTGCTGTTCTTATTGGAAATCCTGATAAGGAATCAATTGCAGCAGCTTTGAATGAACTGATTCAGAATACAGAATTGTACCGTTCATTGAAAAGCGCCACAATTGAAGCAAAGCAGCAGTATAATTGGCAAGAAGAAGAGAAAAGATTAGTTCAGTTCTATCAAACCCTATAAACCTTGAGTAAAGAAATTCACATCATTAGCTTCGACGTTCCCTATCCTGCAGATTATGGCGGGGGGATTGACGTGTTTTTTAAAAAAAAAA
>DGDD01000297.1:4957-5467 GCA_002385265.1 Chitinophagaceae bacterium UBA3961 | reverse complement strand
TATAAAATCAAAGCACTGCATGAAATGGGAGTGAAAATTCATTTGCATTGCTTTACTAAAGGAAGAATTGAACAACCTGAATTAGAGAAATATTGCAGTTCTGTTCATTACTATTCAAGAGGCACAGGTCATAAAGGCATATCGTTTCAATGGCCTTATATTGTTGCATCCAGAATTAATGAAAGCCTGAACACGCGGCTACTTCAAGACGATTTTCCAATCTTAATTGAAGGCATACATTGTTCGTATCCTGTATTTGATCCTCGATTTGAGGGAAGAAAAATTGTAGTTAGGTTGCACAATTTCGAACATGAATATTATGATAGCCTCTACAAATCAAGCAGCCATTTGCTTAAAAAAATCTACTACCAATTCGAAAAAAGGCTGTTGCTTAAGTACGAGCAAAAATTGGCAAAAATGGCTACCATTCTTGCTTTATCCAAAACAGACGCTGCAACGTATCGAACAAAACTAGGAGCCAAAAACATTCACTATGTGCCAGTTTTTAGT
>DGDD01000297.1:4318-4655 GCA_002385265.1 Chitinophagaceae bacterium UBA3961 | reverse complement strand
TTCACTATGTGCCAGTTTTTAGTCCTTTCAATAAAGTAAACAGCCAAACAGGCATTGGTTCTTACTGTTTATACCATGGGAATTTAGGTGTTGCGGAAAATGAGAAAGCTGCAGAATGGTTGTTGAAGGAAGTATTCAATGATATCAAAATTCCGTTTGTGGTAGCAGGAAAGAATCCACCCTCTTCTTTAGAAAGTTTAGCACATAAGCAAACTCATACATGCTTGGTATCAAATCCGGGTGAAACTGAAATGCAAGATTTGATACAGAAAGCACAGCTATGCATCATTCCAAGTTTCAATAAAACGGGAATCAAGTTAAAGTTGATCAATACGCT
>DGDD01000297.1:0-3950 GCA_002385265.1 Chitinophagaceae bacterium UBA3961 | reverse complement strand
CAGCCGGTGTTGAAGGCAGCGGATTGGAATCGGCATGTCATTTGGGATCCAATGCAGCAGCTATGAAGAGTTTGGTTATGCAGCTTTACTATCAACCATTTGAGGAAGAAGAAATAAAGCTTCGTCAACATTTATTGGAGGCAGAATTTAACCCCAAACAGTTGGCTCAGCAAGTGATTAGGTGGTTATAGAAGCATTGTCCAATACCTTCCCCTTTTCCGTTCTCAGCATTCTAGCTGGGTATTTATTGATCACCATGTAATCGTGAGTAGCCATGATAATGGTAGTGCCGTAATCTTTACAGATATGAAACAGGAGGTTCATGATTTCATCGGATGTTTCCGGATCGAGGTTACCTGTAGGCTCATCTGCCAATATTAAACGAGGAGAATTTAAGAGTGCTCGGGCAATGTCGATACGTTGTTGTTCTCCCCCACTCAACTCAAAAGGCATTTTGAAACCTTTTGATTTCAAACCCACTTTATCTAACACATCGGCAATTTTTTCAGCAATCAACTTTTCATCTTTCCAACCGGTGGCTTTCAATACGAATCGAAGGTTTTCATTCACATTACGATCGGTCAGCAATTGAAAATCTTGAAACACCACTCCCAAGTTTCTTCTTAAGAAAGGTACTTTTTTCCAGTCCATATCTCTTAAGTTAAACCCCACCACCGATCCTTCGCCTTCTTTTAGAGGTATATCACCGTACAAGGTTTTCAACAAGCTCGACTTACCTGTACCGGTTTTACCAACGAGGTAAACAAATTCCCCTTTGGTAACGGTAAGATTTACATCTGATAAAATAAGTGTAGCGCTTTGATATATATTGACGTGCTTGAGATCGATGATTTTTTCTTCCATAATAGGCTATTGTTAAACGAAATTACATAAAATCATCGAAGAGAAACGTGAAAATCAACTTTGTATGATGTATAAATACAAGGGCATTCCAAAAGTTATGTTAAAGGGAAAAGTAATGGCGAGAGTCATCGGCAAGAGTAATCCCGGGTTGGCTTCGGGTACTACAATTCTCATGGCAGCGGGCACAGCAATATAAGAAGCACTTGCGGCTAGCACTGCAAAGATGAACCGATCGCCGGGAATGGCAGTTATCCAATGACTAGCAAAGGCAACCAATGACCCATTTACCAATGGCATCAACAGTGCAAAAAAGAAAGCAAACCATCCATTCTTATAAAACTCAGGCAGTTTTCGCCCACTGGCAATTCCCATATCGAGTAGAAAGATCGCAAGAAATCCTTTAAAGATATCTGTGGTAAAAGGTTTGATCCCTTGTGCTTGCGTATCACTGGCAATCCAACCAATACAAAGACTACCAACAATCAACAACACGCTGCCGTTGGTGAACGCGTGCTTCATGGTTACTTTAAAGAGCCCGGTTCTGTTTCGCTCCTTGTCAAAGAAATGAATCAATAATACCCCTACTACTATCGCCGGTGCTTCCATCAAAGCCATCACAGCCACCATGTGACCTCCGAATTTCAAATTCATGGTATCTAAAAAAGCAACCGCAGTCACAAAAGTCACAGCGCTCACTGATCCATATGCTGCGGCAACGGCACCGGCATTGGCTATAGAAAACCGCTTTTTTAAAATAAAGAACGCATACAAGGGAATAACAATAGCTATGATTATTCCAAATACAATTCCCCAGAGCACTGTTGTATCGAGATGGCTATGCGCTAATTCCTGACCTCCCTTAAATCCAATGGAAAACAGCAGGTACATGGAAATGAACTTGGAAGTACTCTCAGGGATTTCTAAATCGCTTTTCAGTTGAACTGCAATAATACCTAACAAAAAAAAGAGCAGCGCAGGATTGGATAAGTTTTCGATCAATAATTGACTATTCATAAAGGTTGTTTATTGCTGCTTTTCGGAGTCGTTCATTCAAAGCCTTCCCGATGCCTTGGTCGGGGAAGGACTCTATTAAAATCACAGAAGCATCCATTGAATCTGCTTCAGACATGGCGCTGTATAGATTAGACGCGGCTTCCTCTAATTTTTTCTCTTCTGACAATTGGATGGTCTTATATTGCCGAAAATCGGAATGTTTACCAAACAAAATCAATACGGTACTTTCAGATGGAAATTTTTTAATTGCTTCCTTTATCGACCTTACCATTCTTAACGGTGTATTTGGGGCATAGTGCTTTTTATAATTTCCCGGATGATGCACCGAGTAATCGTTTTGAATGATTGGATATTTTGCTAAATGTTGTGCAGTTATAGCACCTTCTCTTAAAATTTGCAGGTTATTTTCATTCACCTTAATGATGGTAGATTCGATGCCAATGCTGCATTTGCCGCCGTCCAAAACATAAGGAATTTTACCGTCGAAGTAATCTTTCACCTGAATTGCCGTGGTTGGACTAATGCGGGTAAATGGGTTGGCACTGGGAGCCACTAGAGGCGCTCCCACTTTTTGAATCAGTGAAAGCGCCATCTCAGCAGCCGGCATGCGAACCGCAAGGCTGGACGATCCTGCAGTGGCATATGTTGAAATTCGATCCGACTTGGATAAGATAATGGTTAATGGTCCGGGCCAAAACTCGTCGACCAAGTCTTTAGCTAGTTGAAAAGGTTTATCTGAAACCCATTCCAAATCCGATTTGTTGGCTACATGAACAATGAGTGGATTGGAAAATGGACGATTTTTCGTTTGGTATACTTTCTTTATGGCCTCATCTAAAGCAACTGAAGCCGCTAAACCGTATACTGTTTCGGTAGGCATTCCTACCAATTCTCCTGCACGCAAGAACGCGGCGGCAATATCAATGTCGGTACCTACGGTTGTTGTCATTTTTTAAAAAAGCTTGCCTTTTACGGCAAGCCTCTCTCTTACGTGATCAATCTTAACTTTGAAAACAGATGGTTGCTACTCCATCGCCTTAACGGGTGCAAAATTTGAAATTTATTTTCATATATTTACATTAATATATATAATACATTACATAAACTTAAATAAATGAATTATACCATACATCAATTGCTTCTTTTCAAAACTGTTGCTGAAACCTTGAGCATCACAAAAGCTGCAGAGCGGTTGTTTTTAACCCAGCCTGCGGTATCCTTGCAATTGAAGAAATTTCAAGATCAGTTTGATCAGCCCTTAACTGAAGTGGTGGGTCGACAGTTGTATTTAACGCCATTTGGAAAAGAAGTGGCACAGGTGGCAAACAATGTATTGATGGAGGTAGAAGAATTAGAAGTAAGAAAACGCAGAAAAACTGGAAGTTTGGTAGGAACCATTCGTGTGTCAGTGGTGAGTACCGGAAAATACATCATGCCCTATTTATTAAGTGACTTCATCAATCAATATCCGGAAGTTGGATTGCAATTAGATGCCACCAATAAAGGCGCCGTAATAGAAAGCTTAGAAAAAAACGAGGTTGATTTTAGTTTGGTATCCATTCTACCGTCGCATTTACAAATTGAAAAAGAGCCGCTGCTTCCTAATAAACTTTATTTAGTTGGCAGAAGTGATTCTCATTTGAGAAACAAGATGAACGATAAAAAAGTCTTTAATACTATTCCTTTGATCTTTCGGGAAGAAGGTTCCGGAACGCGTCAAACTATGGAAAGCTATTTAAAGAAAAACGAACTGCACATTCATCCAAAATTAGAACTGAGCTCGAACGAAGCGATTAAACAAGCAATTATTGCAGGTTTGGGCTATTCTGTTTTACCAATTATTGGCATCAAAAATGAACTGCAGAGAAACGAATTGACCATTATACCTGTGCGAGGCTTCCCCTTAGTAAGTACTTGGCACATGATCTGGTTGAAGAATAAGAAATTTGGGCCGGCTGCTGCGGCATTTTTAAAACACATACAAACCAACAAGTCTACAATTATTGATCACTATTTTAATTGGTATAAAGAGCGTGAACAAAAAGGAAGCCACTGAAAAGTGGCTTCCCGGT
>DGDD01000113.1:33269-33553 GCA_002385265.1 Chitinophagaceae bacterium UBA3961 | reverse complement strand
AACTATAAGCAAAGCCTTGGGCATGGTTTCCTGCCGAAGCACATACTACACCTTTCGACAGCACAGCCGCATCCATAGTACTCATCATATTATAAGCACCACGCAATTTATAACTGCGAACAACCTGTAAGTCTTCTCTTTTTAAGTACACATTACAGTTGTACTTCTTAGATAGATTCAAGTTGAGTTGAAGCGGTGTTTTGTATACGATGGGCGCTAAACGCGCAGCGGCAGCGAGGAAGTCGAAGTGAGAAGATACCATGGAGTAATTAATAATTAAGAAT
>DGDD01000113.1:0-32955 GCA_002385265.1 Chitinophagaceae bacterium UBA3961 | reverse complement strand
TAATTAAGAATTAATAATTAAGAATTGAAATACACGCGTTGAAATAGTCTGATATTGATAATTCTAGTAAATAGGTTGAACAACATTCTTTGTACTTACTACTGCAAAATTCATCGTTAAGAGCAACAAATATGAAAGTTGGTGGGTTCCCCCATTATTAATTATTAATTATCAATTATTAATTAAAAAAAGGGGCTCCTGAGGTAGGGTACCCCAGGAGCCCCTTAGAGAAGATCCATTATACAATAGCTTCAGACTTCGCAGGCTGGTTTTCAGGACGCAAAGAACGTACTGTTTTACCCGCTTGCCACATCTCGCTTTCACGTAATTCTTTCAATTCTTGCTCTAATTTCTCACGGTAATCAGGTTGAGAGTTAGAGTCAATAGAACGTTGACTTTCCTTACCGGTAGCTACGCTTTCATACAACTCACGGAATACAGGAGCTGTTGCATCACGGAATTTTTTCCACCAATCCAAGGCACCACGTTGAGCGGTTGTAGAACAGTTGGCATACATCCAGTCCATACCGTTTTCAGCTACCAATGGCATCAATGATTGTGTCAATTCTTCCACTGTTTCGTTGAATGCTTCAGAAGGAGTATGTCCTTTATCGCGCAATACTTGGTATTGAGCAGCGAAGATCCCTTGAATAGCACCCATCAAGGTACCGCGTTCACCGGTTAAATCGCTGTATACTTCTTTACGGAAATCTGTTTCAAACAAATAACCACTACCTACTGCAATACCGAGGGCAATAACGCGCTCTTTTGCTTTACCGGTAGCATCTTGGAAAATAGCGTAAGAGCTATTCAATCCACGTCCTTGCAAGAACATACGACGAAGAGAAGTACCTGACCCTTTCGGAGCAACGAGGAATACGTCTACATCTGCAGGAGGAACGATCCCTGTTTGTTCGTTGAAAGTGATACCGAAACCATGTGAGAAATAAAGTGCTTTACCGGTTGTCAAATGCTTTTTAACGGTAGGCCACAAAGCGATTTGAGCCGCATCACTTAATAAATAACAAATGATGGTACCTCTTTCCAAGGCTTCTTCGATTTCGAATAAAGTTTCACCGGGAACAAAACCATCTGCGATTGCTTTATCCCAAGTTTTAGAATTCTTACGTTGACCAACGATTACGTTGATACCATTATCGCGTTGGTTCAAAGCCTGACCAGGTCCTTGAACACCATAACCGATTACTGCTACAGTTTCGTTCTTTAATACTTCTTGTGCTTTTGCTAAAGGGAACTCGTCGCGGGTTACTACATTTTCTTCCACCCCGCCGAAATTTAATTTTGCCATTGCTGAATTGTTTAAAGTGTTTGCTGAATCGTTGATGCTGAATACTCAGCTCTGTGATTGCTTTGGTTAAGTATATTGTTGTTTACATAGAAAATACATGCTCTTGATCACCGAGATATTCGTTCTCGACCACCTCTTCTCCAGGTTCTCTTAATTCGAAATCTCTCAATTTCTTATGGAATCCTTCGCTGTTTTTAATAATGGCTACGCGAGCGCTTCTTACAAATTCTATCAAACCATAGGGCTCCAATACTGTGATCAGTTTGTCTGTTTCGTCGCGATGGCCACTGGTTTCAAAAATGGTATAATCCTTACGAATCAACACCGCTCTTGCTCCATTCTCACGAAGTAAGCGTTCTACTTTTACCTTCTCTGCAATTTCATCGGTAGGCACTTTGTACAAAGCCACTTCTTGCCATACAATTTCATCGTCGGTATTATAGTAGGCTTTCAAAACTTCTACTTGTTTTTCAATTTGACGGCAGAGTTTGCGAACTACTTCTTCTGTTTCGTGAATCACAATTGTAAAACGGTGAACGCTTTCTACTTCACTCGATGAAGTGTTTAAACTTTCGATGTTGATTTTTCTTCTTGAGAACATGATGGCAATGCGTGCGAGCAAGCCAATTTGGTTCTCGGTATAAACGGTTATGGTATATTCCTGTTTGCTCATTGTTTGTTGTTTGAAAGGTGATTAAACTTCATCTGCTCCTAAAACGATTTCCGCTACACCTCTACCTTGAGGCACCATTGGGAATACGTTGTTTTCTTTTCCTACCATCACTTCCAATAAATAACTACCGTCGTGGTCGAGCATCTTCTTCACCGCATCTTTCAGCTCTTCACGCTTTGAAATACGAGCACCTTCGATATAATAGCCTTTCGCTACTTGAACAAAGTCGGGGCTGGTAATGTCTACAAATGAATAACGACGTTCATGGAACAATTGCTGCCATTGACGCACCATACCTAAAAAGCAGTTGTTTAAAATCAAAATTTTCACTGCAGGCTTGAATTGCATGATGGTTCCCAATTCTTGCAAAGTCATTTGAAATCCGCCATCACCAATTACAGCTACTACGGTTCTGTCTGGTGCACCAAATTTTGCACCGATAGCTGCCGGTAAAGCAAAGCCCATGGTACCCAAACCGCCCGAAGTAATATTGCTCTTCGATTGGTTCATGTTGGCGTATCTACAAGCTACCATTTGGTGCTGACCTACGTCCGTTACAATAGCTGCATTCCCTTCTGTGAGTTCATTCAATACTCTGATCACTTCTCCCATCGTCATAATGTCCGATGTTGGATTCAATTCAGGTACCACTACTTTCTGTTGTTCTTTTAGCTTACAGTCTTCGAATTTCTGCAACCATGTAGAATAGGTTTTTTGCTCGATCAATTCTGTAAGAAGGGGCAGCGTTTCTTTACAATCGCCCCATACAGGAACGGTTGCTTTAACGTTTTTATCAATTTCTGCCGGATCAATATCGAGGTGAATTACTTTCGCTTGTTTTGCATATTTATCGAGGCGGCCGGTTACACGGTCGTCGAAACGCATACCAACAGCAATCAATACATCGCATTCATTGGTGAGTAAATTCGGACCATAGTTACCATGCATGCCCAACATACCTACTCCTAGCGGGTGATCGGTTGGAATGGCACTCATTCCCATGATGGTCCAAGCAGCGGGCAATCCCCCTTTCTCAATAAATTTCAAGAATTCATTTTCTGCTTGTCCAAGAATAACCCCTTGTCCAAAAATTACAAAAGGACGTTCAGCTTCGTTGATCAACTTCGCAGCTTCCTGAATGTATTCTTTACGAACAATTGGTTTGGGGCGATAGCTACGGATGTGGTTGCAAGGTTGGTATCCACTAAAAGGCACTTTTTGAATTTGTGCATTTTTGGTGATATCAATTACTACCGGTCCGGGACGACCGCTTTTTGCGATATAGAATGCTTTCGCCAATACCTCTGCAATTTCGCTGGCATCGGTTACTTGATAGTTCCATTTAGTAATAGGTGTTGTGATATTGATCACATCGGTTTCTTGGAAGGCATCGGTACCCAACAAGTGAGCGAATACTTGTCCGGTGATACATACTACCGGTGTACTGTCAATTTGAGCATCGGCCAAACCGGTCACCAAATTGGTAGCGCCGGGTCCGCTGGTTGCGAATACCACACCGCATTTGCCGCTGATGCGCGCAAAGCCTTGTGCAGCATGAATAGCACCTTGTTCGTGACGAACGAGGATGTGCTTCAATTGATCATTATAATCGTACAGTGCATCATAAATGGGCATGATGGCACCACCCGGATAACCAAAGATGGTTTCAACGCCTTCGGCGATCAACGCGCGAAGAACGATTTCAGAGCCGCTGAGTTCCTCAGTCTTCGTCTGTAACGCAGCCTTCTGCGGCTGATTTAACGTGCTTAGCATATTTATAAAGGATTCCTTTTGTTACTTTTAAATTGGGTTGTTTCCATTGTTGCTTGCGCTGTTCTATCACTTCCGGCGCAACTTTCAAGTTGATGGTATTTTTCGTTGCATCGAGTTCAATAATATCGTTGTCTTCTACAATTCCAATTAAACCACCTTCGTGTGCTTCGGGAGTGATGTGACCGACGACGAATCCATGGGTTCCACCACTAAATCGACCATCCGTAATTAATGCAACTGATTTGCCCAATCCTGCTCCAATGATGGCTGATGTTGGTTTCAACATTTCGGGCATTCCCGGAGCGCCTTTCGGTCCAACGTAACGAATCACCACTACGTCGCCGGGTTGTACTCTTTTATTTTCAATACCTGCTATCAATTCTTTTTCACCGTCAAATACGCGCGCAGGTCCTGTAAACTTCTCTCCTTCTTTACCACTGATTTTTGCAACGCTGCCGCCTAAAGCCAAATTACCATAGAGAATCTGCAAGTGGCCGGTAGCTTTGATTGGATTTTCGAGTGGGTAGATGATCTTTTGAGATTCAAAATCCAAATCCGGAACGGTTGCTAAGTTCTCTGCCAATGTTTTTCCGGTAACAGTTAAGCAATCGCCATGCAGCAAACCTTTTTGCAACAAGTACTTCATTACAGAAGGAACACCACCGTGTTCATGTAGATCTTGCATGAGGTATTTACCACTTGGTTTGAAATCGGCCAACACCGGAATGCGATCACTGATAGCCTGGATATCATCCTGTGTTAAAGGAACATCCACACTTTTCGCCATGGCAATGAGGTGTAAAACCGCATTGGTACTACCACCCAAGGTCATGATCACAGTGATCGCGTTTTCGAAAGCCTTGCGTGTCATGATATCTTTTGGTTTGATATCTTTTTCCAACAAGAGACGAATGGCTTTCCCGGCTTCGTCACATTCTTTCTTTTTTTCATCGCTGAGCGCAGGGTTAGAGGAAGAATAGGGCAAGCTCATGCCTAAGGCTTCGATCGCTGAGGCCATTGTATTGGCAGTGTACATACCGCCGCAAGCACCGGCGCCGGGACAACTGTTCATTACGATTCCTTTGAAATCGCCTTCATCGAGTTGACCTGCAATTTTTTGACCGAGTGCTTCAAACGCTGAAACGATGTTCAGGTCTTGTCCTTTATAGTGACCGGGAGCAATGGTTCCGCCGTACACCATTATTGCAGGGCGATTCAATCGTCCCATCGCAATTACAGATCCGGGCATGTTCTTATCGCAACCGGGCAATGCAATCAATGCATCATAATACTGAGCGCCACATACTGCTTCAATACTATCGGCAATAATATCGCGGCTCACCAAAGAATAGCGCATCCCATCGGTACCATTGCTGATACCATCGCTTACGCCAATGGTGTTGAAGATCAATCCTACCAAATCATTCTGCCATACACTCGACTTCACAATTTTGGCAAGGTCGTTCAAGTGCATGTTACACGTATTTCCATCGTAACCCATACTGGCTACACCAACTTGTGCTTTCTTAAGGTCTTCGTCAGTTAAACCAATTCCGTACAACATCGCTTGTGCAGCGGGTTGCGTAGGGTCTTGTGTAATCGTCTTACTGTATTTGTTTAATTCCACGCTCATAATATCAATCTCTTAAACCAGAGCTCCTTGTTTTTCTGTTACCAGATTTTTATAATTCGTTTGAATAACTTTACTAATGGTTCTGTTCCATGGTTTCGGGAACTTATAACTATCAATGCTTTCAAAGCCCACAATTTCAGCAGCAGTTCCGCAGAAAAATGCGGCATCGGCAGACTTTAGCTCTTCCATGGTGCATTGCTTTTCTTCTACCTCCACATCCATTTCTTTGCACAATTCGAGAACGGTAGCACGTGTGATACCGGGTAAAATATTTCCGGTGGAGGGAGTAAATAATTTTCCGTCCTTTTCGAAGAATAAATTGGCACCAGGACCTTCTGCTACAAATCCGTTCATATCGGTTAACAATGCTTCGTCAAAGCCTTTTGATTTGGCTTCTTGACTGGCCATGATAGAATTCACATAGTGACCACTTGCTTTTGCGGTGATCTTAAATCCTTTTGGATTGGGACGTTGAAAAGAAGAGGTCATGATACGAAGCAACTTATCACCCAAGAACGGAGCCATTTCCCAAGCTTGAATGGTGATATGAGAAACTTCGTTTTTAGCGAAGCTCATATTAGCGGGTGCATATACTAACGGTCTAATATAAGCGTCATGAATGCCATTTCTACTTAACACTTCGTAGGTTGCTTTGATCAAAGCTTCTACTTTCCATGGGAAAGGCATGTTCAAGCTTTGAGCGGAATGCTTCAAACGCTCGAAGTGCTCCACTTCTTTGAATATTTTGGTGGTACCTGCTGCAGTTTTATAGGAGCGAATGCCTTCGAAAACAGAATAGCCGTAATGCAAGCTTTGACTGTATAAGTCAACCTTTGCATCTTTCGCTGCAACATATTCCCCGTCGAGGAATAGAATGGTTTGTTCGTTGTAATAGTTTGCCATATTGCCGTAGTTTTTAGTAAGGTCAAAAACAAAAAACCCGCCTCAGTTGGAGGCGGGTTCTATATTTTAGTTGTGTTAATACTAGTTGATACCACCTCCATTGATGAACGGAATGACAATAATAATCACCACCACTACTACGAGTGTGTTGAGGAGATTTTTATTGATCAATTTGTTCATTCTTGAAGGATGTGTTGAGACAAATATACATCCTTCAACTATACAAAGAGCAAAAATTTTTCGAATCGACTTAAATAATGGTCGATTTTCTCAATTCGATATTGTCTTTATGGATCTCACTTGGAATTTTACCTGACACAAAATCGCTGATCAATTCACCGATGGTAGAGGTAAAATAAAAGTTAGTGGGATCAATGTCTTTCGATACAAATCCGTATTTCAGCGTCCACTCTACTCCTTCTCTCACGAGCGCTGCTTCTTCATGCAAACCAAAATGATCGAGCATAAGGGCTGCTGAAAGAATGGAACCAATAGGATTGGCAATGTCTTTTCCGGCTGCTTGTGGATAAGAACCGTGAATAGGCTCGAATAACACAGCGCCTTTGCCAACAGAAGCGGAAGGCAGCATGCCTAAAGATCCGCTCAGCACACTTGCTTCATCGCTGATAATATCGCCAAACATATTCTCAGTAAGTACCACATCAAACTGTTGTGGATTGATGATGATTTGCATGGCGGCATTGTCTACAAATAAAAAGTCCAATGTTACATCGGGAAACTGTGGTGCCATTTCTTTTACCACTTTACGCCAGAGGCGAGACGTTTCGAGTACATTGGCTTTATCTACTAGTGTAAGCTTCTTCTTTCGTTTTTGAGCGTATTGGAAGGCCAGCTTTGCAACGCGTTCAATCTCTTCACGGTTGTAAGTACATTCATCAACCGCGGAGTTTCCATCCTCACTGGTTTCTTTTTTTCCAAAGTAAATACCTCCGGTTAATTCACGGAAGATGATGAAGTCTACATTTTGAATTCTTTCTGCTTTCAACGGACACAAATGTTGCAAGGCAGCATAGGTTGAAATAGGGCGAATGTTAGCGAAGAGTTGCAAGCTTTTGCGAAGTTTCAGCAATCCTTGTTCTGGTCGAACTTTCGCAGTGGGGTCGTTGTCGTATTTGGGATCACCAATGGCGCCGAATAAAACTGCGTCGCTGTTTAAGCAAGCTTCGATGGTTTCATCGGGCAAAGGGGTGCCGGTTTGGTCGATGGCAATAGCCCCCATCAAATGATACTTGTATTCGAAATGATGATTGAATTGTTGGGCAACGGCATTCAACACACGAATCGCCTGTTTGGTCACTTCCGGACCAATCCCATCTCCCTCAATTACTGTAATCAGTTTTTCCATGTGTTATTTATGTTGAGTGACTCTCTTTAGGTTAAAATGCGTGGTGAAGAATCACCACGCCAAACAAAAACTACGCTTATGAGAAACGTTCTCTTTATGAAGCTAATAGTGCTTCCGGCTTGTATTGAGTAGCCATCTCCGTCAAATCGGCATCCTGCACTTCTTTCTTGGAATCGGCTACTTTTAAAAATGTTTCATAGAGCACATCAATATCATTTCTATTGAATTGATAGCCCAGTTTCTGGAAGCGGTGCGCGAGGGCACTTCTTCCTGAACGTGCGGTAAGGACAATTTTGGAACCTTCGGCTCCTACTTCATCTGGGTTGATGATTTCATAAGTAGATGCATCTTTCAAGAATCCATCTTGGTGAATACCTGATGAATGCGAGAAAGCATTGGCCCCAACAATAGCTTTGTTTGGCTGAACAGGCATGCGCATCGTATCGCTTACTAGGCGACTCATTGGATTCAGCATTTCTGCTTTTATGTTGGTATAGAAATTCAGTTGTTTGTGTTGTTTGATGATCATCACTACTTCTTCGAGTGAAGTATTACCGGCACGCTCACCCAATCCATTTATGGTACACTCAATTTGGCGGGCACCTGCAATAATACCGGCGATTGAGTTAGCCGTAGCCAAGCCCAAGTCGTTATGACAATGGCAGCTCAATACTGCTTTATCGATATTGGAAACATTATTTCTCAGATATGCGATCTTCTCTCCGTATTGGTGAGGCAAACAATATCCTGTAGTGTCGGGGATGTTCACTGTTGTAGCACCGGCAGCGATAACCGCCTCTACCACGCGAGCGAGGTATTCGTTATCGGTTCTTCCCGCGTCTTCAGCGTAGAATTCTACGTCATCGGTGTAGTTACGAGCCCAGGTAACGCATTGCTTGGCGCGTTCTAAGATCTCTTCACGGGTTGAATTAAATTTAGACTTAATATGGAAATCGGAAGTGCCGATTCCTGTATGAATACGCTTGCGGGCGGCAGGTTTCAAGGCTTCGCCGGCAGCTTCAATATCTTTCTGCACTGCACGGCTAAGTCCGCAAACAGTAGCGTTTTTGATGGTTTCGGCAATTTTTCGAACGCTTTCGAAGTCGCCGGGGCTAGAAATAGGAAAACCGGCCTCTAGGATATCAACTCCCAGATGTTCCAGTTGAAGGGCCAATTCGATTTTTTCTTTGGTATTGAGTTTACAACCCGGGACCTGTTCCCCATCGCGGAGGGTTGTGTCGAAAATGAAGATTTTGTTAGCTGACATAAAGCAATTTTGAACTGAAAATGATACAAAAAAAGCAGGCTGCTTTTTTTGTTGCTTGCTATAAAACCAAAAAACAACCTGCTTCTTCGAAGATATTTTCAAATGGCGGCGCTGCGAAATCAAAAATGCCTTTACTTTACAGAGTTTAACAAGTGATTCAATTGTTAAAATGCACGACTGACAAGGATTTTACCGATATTTGATTACGATGCCCAATAGATCAACAGACCCGCTATTTTTACTGATAAAATCCCTCGAAAAGGCCGAAAAGCGCAATTTCAAGCTCTATATCAAGCGCCATTCGGGAGGGGAAGACCTGAAAATGGTACAACTCTTTGATGCTCTGGACAAAATGGAGGAGTACGATGAAGAAATCTTGCTCTCAAAACATACGGCCATTCGTAAGCAACAACTTTCTAATTTGAAGGCCCATTTGTACCGTCAGTTGCTCACCAGCCTCCGACTCATCAAAAACGACACGAATATTGACCTTCAGTTACATGAACAAATGGACTTTGCCAGGATTCTTTACAACAAAGGGCTCTATTTGCAGAGTTTGAAAGTGCTCGACAAGTTGAAAGAAATGGCAAAAGAACATTCTCAATTCACCTATTTGCAACAGGCCATCTTCTTCGAAAAGAAAATAGAAACACTTTTTATTACTCGAAGTATGCAAGACCGGGCTTTGCAATTAAGCAAAGAATCGGAGGAAGTATCGCAGAAGGTGACATTGATCTCTCAATTATCGAACCTCGCACTCGAATTGTATAGTTGGTATATTTTGAATGGTCATGCCCGCAATGAAAAAGACGTGGCCATTGTGAATGCTTTTTTTGAAAAACATTTTCCTGATAAAGCGCGTCAAGTAAGCGGTTTTTACGAGCAATTGTACTTGTACCAAAGCTATTGTTGGCTTGCTTTTATCAAACAAGATTTTAAGCAGTATTATAGACATACACAGAAATGGGTGGACCTATTTCAGCAATATCCTGATATGATTGATATTGAAACAGGTCACTACATCAAAGGCATGCACAACTTGCTGGGCGCGCATTTCGACTTACAGAACTACGCCAAGTTCAACGAGGTGTTACAACAGTTTGAAGCCTTTGAAGAAAGCAAAACAGTGCAATGCAATGATAACAATCGAATGTTGCTATTTGTGTACTTGAGTTTGGCAAGAATTAACAAGCATTTCAATGAAGGAACTTTTAGTGAAGGCATTCAATTAGTACCCCAAATTGAAGAGCAATTAACAGAATACGAACTGTATTTGGATCGTCACCGTATTTTGGTGTTCTATTATAAATTTGCTTCTCTATACTTTGGAAGTGGAGACTACGGAACTACCATTGACTATTTGAACAAGATCATCAACTGGAAGATGGACCTGCGGACTGATTTGCAGTGTTATTCAAGACTTCTGCATTTGATCGCGCATTATGAATTGGGGAATTTTGAATTATTGGAATTCTTGTTTAAATCGGTCTATCGTTTCATGGCGAAGATGGACAGTTTGAGTATAGTGGAAGAAGAGATCTTTAAATTCTTGAGGAGATCGTTCAGTTTGTCGCCAAGATCACTGCAACCCGAATTCCAAAAATTATTGGAGAAATTGAAGAAGCAGGAACGGAATCAATTTGAAACTAGGGCATTTGTGTATTTGGATATTATATCGTGGTTAGAAAGCAAGATCAATGGAGAGCCGGTACAGGGGGTTATTAGGAGGAAGTATTTGGAGAAAGTGGGGGAATAGGTGTTAGGTGTTAGGCTTTAGTCATTAGGCTTTAGGTGTTAGGCATTAGGCTTTTTTTGACCACAGATAGCCCAGATTAAAGCTGCAGATTATCACAGATTTGCTCTTGTTATTCGAATAGATTGACGATTCAAGAACACTCTAATCTAAAGAATAATTTGTATTTGAATCTGTGCATACTATGGTTATACAGAAGAGGCCTTTGCGACAGCTCTGCGGGCTTTGCGATCTCCGCGGTGAATTATCAATCAACAAAGCTGCATAAAACTCAATAACACAACATTTGATTTAAAGATTACCTCTTATAATTCCTTCATCCTTCCGCAAAAAATACATCATGAGAAAATTTTACATAATTCTCGTTTCCACTTTACTATTTGCATCGAAAATAACTGCACAAGAAAAAGGCGTCTCTTATCAACTTGCAACAGAAAGAGTTTCGAGCATTGCAAATCCACACTACACTTTACATTTTACCATTCCACCAATTACTTCTGAACCAATACATGCAACGGAAGTCATTTCATTTGATTTGAAAAAGCCGGTAAAAGAAATCGTCATTGATTTCAATACGGTTGCCGCAAATTTAAAATCGGTAACCCTCAACGGACAAAAAGCCAACTACCAATTCAAGAACGAACACATCATCGTAAGCGCTCCTTCTTTCAAAACAAAAGGCAATGAAATAGGGATTGAATTTATAGCAGCAGGGAATTCATTGAAACGGGAAGCCACGGAGTTTGTGTATTGTTTGTTTGTGCCGGCAAAAGCACGTGATGTATTTCCTTGTTTCGACCAGCCCAATTTAAAAGCATCGGTAACATTGAAGTTAACGGTTTCAAAAGAATGGAAAGCGGTAAGCAATGGAAGCATAATCGACTCTACTGTAAATGGAGATTGGCTTACTTGGTCGTTCAAAAAAACGGCTCCTTTGAGTACCTATCAGTTTTCGTTCGCGGCGGGGAAGATGAATCGATATTCCGAAACAAGAGAAGGAAAGACGATCAACTTCTATTATGTTGAAAACAATAAGAAGAAATTAGACACCAGCTTAACCGCTGCTGTCGATATCAATTTCAAGGCATTGGCATTCGATGCGAAATACCTGAACAGTTACTACCCTTATGAAAAATTCGATTTTGTAGAAATCCCACGATTTAGCATTGGAGGAATGGAACATCCAGGGGCGGTTTTCTATAATGGCAATTCTTTGTTCATGGATCAAACCAATGATACCCGAATTTATTCTAGGAATGCGCTGATTGGACATGAAGTGAGTCATATGTGGTTCGGCGATTGGGTGACCATGAAATGGTTCAATGAAGTGTGGTTGAAAGAAGTGTTTGCCAGTTATATTGGCGATAAGTTTGCATCTAGTTTAACGCCTGTAACCGATTTCAATAAGAAATTCCTGTTGGCCAATTTTGCAGGCGCTTACTCAGTTGATCGCTTTCCCAGTTCGGAGCCTATTTACAGAACCCTACCGAATTTGAATCAAGCCGGATTGGTATACGGTCCACTTACATACAACAAAGCCCCCATCATGATGCATCAATTGGAATTGTTGATTGGGGAAGAAGCATTTCAAAAAGGTGTTCAGGATTACATCAAAAAATATCAGGGTGGCAATGCAGATGTATTCGACTTACTGAATGAATTTCAAAAGTATACCAAGGCGAATTTGAAAGAGTGGAGTACGATATGGTTGCGTAATCCGGGCCGCCCTATCATTGATGCCCAATTGGAAACCCATCAAGGCAAAATATCAAAATTGGTTCTTACACAGAAAGGAGAATTCAATCCTACACTGAAATGGACACAATATTTTGAAGTACTATTGGTATACAAAGACAGTATTTCGAAGATCCCGGTTCGTATAAAGGACTATCAAATGGAACTAAGTGAATTGAAAGGAAGAACAGCTCCTGAATTCATTGTATACAATTCGAGTGGCGAGGGTTATGGTGTGTTCCCGAATTCAGCAAATAGTATACAAGATCCATTGTTCAAGAAACTGCCGGTTGAAACGAGAGCGTTATTGGTGATCAATGCCTACGAACAAGCACTGTTGAAAACTCCAGCAATTAAGTATCAAAACGGAATGGGGCCTTTGCAATTCCTCAAGCAGTTAAGCGTGTTGATCAGAGATGAAAAAGACCAACAATTATTGGATCGGGAATTGAGAATAATGGAAGGCATCTATTGGAAGCTTTTAAAAAAAGAGACCAGATCAACGGTTGGCACTTCGCTCGAAATTTCATTGTTGGAAGCGATGAAAGAACACAGTAAAATCAATAGAACTGCGATTTTCAAATCTTACTTGCGAATGGCAAACAGCGCTGCTGCTATTGATAGCATGTATCATTATTGGCAAACCAGATCCGTGCCGGCGGAAGTAACTATGAGTGCCGATGATTGGAACTGGGTGGCACAAGAATTGGCATTGAGAAACTATAAAGGGTCTGAAATATTGAAACAACAATTAGACAGTATCACCAATCCGAATATTCGTAAAACCTTTTCGATCTCAATGATTGCTTTGTCGGAAAATCAAGCAACCAGAGATAGTTTATTCAATAGTTTCTTAAAACCTGAGGGACGAAAAAATGAATCGGATGTTGCAACTGCATTGCGATTCCTAACGCATCCCTTGCGACAAGCTGAAAGCAGGAAGTACATTCCGGAAGCATTGAAGGTATTGCCTGAAATATTAGCGACCAATGATCTGTTCTTCGCTCCCACTTGGTTGAGTGCTTTGTTAGACAGCTATCAGGATGACCAAACAGTAAAAATTTTAAAGGAGTATTGCAGCAAGCCTCATCCGGAAGTTCCCGATCTATTGATGAAGAAAATAAAGCAAACGGCGGATTGGGTGTTTAGGGCGAATGAGGTGAGGGAGTAGTTAGAAGTTATAAGTTTTTAGCTATTTATTTTTTAAGTTTTATGCAGCTTCGCTGTGAGGTGTATTCACCGCGGAGACCGCCAAGACCGCAGAGATCTCGCAAAGCGGCTTTTATTCATCACCAATATTTTCACCACAGATTCATCAGATTAAAACAGATTCTCACAGATTAGCCTCCGAATTTCAATTTACCTCACTGCGATCAGGATTTACAGGATGGATAGTCTGCCTCTTCCCTCTTCCCTCTTCCCTCTTCCCTCCTCCCTCTTCTTTTTTGTATTTCCTCGTTCCTCGTCTCCTGTTTTCCTCGCTCCTGTGCTCCGGGCTGTTCAATTATTAATTATTCATTCTTAATTATTAATTCCACTCACCATTTCCACTTCCTTCTTATACAACCCATTTTCCGGATGCGGATTTTCGTTGAGAATGTATACGATGGAAGTTTTGTCGTTGTAAGGATACCAACCGCTTACCATTAAGCCATTAGGATTATAGCTTTTAAGGAAATTAACCCAGCTTTGATTCACCACTTCCTGCACTTTATAGTCTACCTCTCTCCATTTACGTTTCCAAAGATGAAGGTTGTGAAAGGCGAAAGGCACTTCTGAGGTGTGGAAAGCTCCGTAGTCGGGGAAATTTTCTAAAGGTGCGGGCACATGGGTGTATTCATAAACATAGACAGGGGCGCGGTTGTATTTGGCCCAATTGATGGAAGGAGCTCCTGCAAATCCCATTAAGTTCCATTTTTGCTGAGAGGCAGTAGCTTGAGAATCCGTTTCAGCAGGGAAGAGTTGCAAAAACTCCGCAGCCTTGTCTCCAAATTGCGCTTCTACATTCTTTTTAAAAGCATCTGCTTTCACCAATTGATTACCAAACAAAGCACCATCTCCGGTAACCCATCCTGTTAGCACCGGCACATCTTGATGTTCGTGCTTTTCGAAAGCTTCTTTAATGTTTTTCGGAAGTACATAACCATCTAAGTTGGGCGAGAATCGTCCGGTTAATTTCAATACTTCGTCTGAACTCAATTTTCGCAAATCGGCTATAGAAGTTAATTTTGCTTTTTCTTGAATTTGAGTGCCTTCTTTTTCGGCTGTCTTTAAATCGGCAATAAAGCGACTTCCCAACAATCCACCACTTTGCGCGATGGCTTTTTGGAACAATGTTTTTGTTAAGGGAGAAGCTACCAAAGCACTTACACTCATAGAGCCTGCAGATTGGCCTGCAATGGCTACGTTATTGATATCGCCACCAAACTTTGCAATATTCGCACGCACCCATTTCAAGGCAGCAATTTGATCCATGATGCCGTAATTTCCGGAAACACCATTCGGTGATTCTTTGCTCAATTCAGGATGCGCCATGAATCCAAAAATGCCAACTCTATAATTGATGCTCACTACTACAATTCCTCTTTTCGCCATTTCCATCCCATCGTACACAGAACAAGCTGCAGAACCTGATACAAAACCGCCGCCGTAGATCCAAACCAATACCGGTCTTTTTTCTTTGGGTGATTTCGCACCGGTCCAAATATTCAAATACAAACAATCTTCGCTTAAGGGTTCGGGTGGTGCAATGAATTCTTCAGTCCAGCAGGCAAAGGGAATAGGCTTCGATTGATAAGGACTCGCAGAAAACTTAGTTGCTTTGAGCACACCTTTCCAAGGTTTCACGGGCTGAGGGGCTTTCCAGCGCAGTTCCCCTACAGGAGGTGCTGCAAATGGAATCCCTTTGTACACTGTTATTCCGTTTTGCTTTACCCCTTGCACCATTCCCCCGGTTACTTTTACGGGTTGCGCAACAACGGTCAGACCTAAAAACATCAAAAACGCAGTAATCAGTACTGCGCTTTTATTATTTGATTGTATTTTGAAAAATGAATGATTTGTGTTCATTATGGCAAAATTGAATTGAATACATAGTTACCTGATCCTATGGAAACTTTCAAATATTTTCCTTCCATACCCAAAATTGAAAGTCCACTCAATTCCTTTAAAGCCGCTCCGTTTTGTAGTACGTCTGAAACAGCTGATGCGGGAATATAAACAGTTGCCGTTGTGTTCACGGGAATGGAAACATTTAAAGTAACTTGTTTGCCACTTACCGTCCATTCGCTGGAAGCTTTTCCATAAGGCGTTTCCAAGCTGGCCGCTACTTGATTTAATCCTCCGCCGATCAACGGTTTAATGACAATTTTTTTATAACCGGGCGCATTGGGATCAGTGTCTAATCCTGCTACCACGCGATACATCCAATCTCCAATGGCACCGTAAGCATAGTGATTGAAAGAGTTCATGGAGGCAGGTTCAAAGGTTCCATCGGTACGTATACCATTCCAACGTTCCCAAATGGTAGTAGCTCCCATTTTCACCGGATACAACCAAGATGGATAAGATTCCTGTAATAACAGTTTAAAGGCTGTTTCAGTTTTACCGAAACGACTGAGCACATGACACAAATAGGGTGTTCCTAAAAACCCTGTGGTCAAATGATCGCCATATCTTTTCACATTCTCTTCCAAGCGATCCGCTGCTTCGGCACGCATTGATTCAGGCAACATATCGAAATTCAATGCCAATACATAGGCTGTTTGAGTAGAAGACACTAATCGTCCATTTGGAGTTACATACTCCTTCATGAAGGCGGTCTTGATTCTTCCAAGCAAATTGGTATAATAATTCAGATCATCAGCTTTTCCTAAAACTTTTGCTGCATTGATCATCAATTGTGTTGAATGAGCATAGAAACACTGTGCGATCAGGTATTTATCGGTAACTGCAGAGGAGCCATCGTTATCGTCGAAGGGACGATAAAACAACCAATCGCCAAAATGGAAACCAACATTCCACAAATCGTTCTTGCTGTTCTTCTCCATAAAACTCACCCAAGCTTTCATGCTGGCATATTGATCTTCGAGAATACGCACATCGCCGAAAGCGAGGTATTGATTCCAAGGAATGATGGTAGCTACATCAGCCCAACCGGTACTTCCGCTGGCGCCAGGTCCTAATACATTGGGAACAACAAAAGGTACGGAACCATTGGGAAGTTGATCAGCAGCTACATCTTTCAGCCATTTTGAGAAGAAATTCTTCACGTCGAAATTGAACATAGCAGTGCGAGAGAAGGCCTGCGCATCGCCGGTCCAACCTAAGCGTTCATCGCGTTGTGGACAATCGGTGGGTACATCGAGGAAGTTCCCTCTTTGTCCCCATTGAATATTGTGTTGAAGTTGATTGAGTAATTTATTGCTTGTACTGAAAGTACCGGTGCGTGCCATATCGGAATACAAAGCAATTGCAGTTGTAGTTGTAGGCATCGGACCTTCTACTTGAATGTAACGGAAACCAAAGAAGGTGAAATGTGGTTCAAAAATCTCTTCTCCATCACCTTTTAGGATATAGGTAGCTGTTGCTTTCGCAGCTCTTAAATTTTCCGTATAAAAATTTCCCTCTTTGTCCAATACTTCGGCGTGTTTGATGCGAACGGTGTCGCCGGCTTTTCCTTTTACAACAATGCGCACCCAGCCTACCAGGTTCTGACCAAAATCCATTACCCGTTCTCCTTTCGGAGTAGTGAAAGACTTGATGGGTTGAAATTGCTCGTGCTTTCTGATGGGCTCATTATAGGTTGCAATTAAGGGGTCTTTGTAAGAAGCTGTAGTAACTGGGGTCCAAGACTGATCATTGAAAGAAGCAGTGGCCCAGCCGGTTTGTTCCAATCGAGCGTCGATGGTTTCACCGTGATAAATTTCACCCATGATAACCGCTCCGGACGATAATTTCCAAGAGTTATCCGAAAGAATATAATCTACACTTCCATCTGCATATTCTACTTGTATTTGACAGATCAATCCTACTTTCTTACCATAAATATCTCTATTGTTTTCCCAAGCTAAATAAGAGCGATACCAACCGTTGCCAATCATGGCGCCAATAGCATTGCCACCGGTTTGAAGCAATGAAGTAACGTCGTATTGTTGGTATTGAAGGCGTTTGTTGTAGGAAGTCCAACCCGGAGTTAGGTAAGCATCTCCTACTCTTTTACCATTGATAAAGGCTTCATAGATACCGTGAGCGGTGATGAAGGCGGTTGCCTTTTTTACCGGTTTATTGAGTGAGAAGTTCTTTCTAAAATATTGAGGCGCTCTTTTAGTGGAATCGAGAAAGGGTGCTTCGATCCAAGAGGCTTTCCAATCGGATGAGGAGAGCAAGGCCATTTGAAAGCTGGCCGGCTTAGAGAACGCGCCCGGTTTACCGGATTGATCCCATACGCGTACTTGCCAAGTATAGGAAGCTGCAGATTGCAGTGCTGTACCATTATAAGGAATAAGAATGGACTGATCGGAATTTACTTTTCCCGTTGTCCAAACGGTTTCTTTTCCATTCATCACTTTGATTTCATAGGCCGATTGGGCACTATTGTTCTGTTTAGAACTCAGCTGCCAACTCAATTGGGGCTTTTGAACATCAATGCCGAGTGGATTGGTAAGGTTTTCAATTTTTAAATTAACCGCTGAAAGCTGCGCGAAGGAGGCAAAGGCAAAAGAAAGAAACAGAGTGAAAAGAGAGAGACGTTTCATATGACAAACTTTTTGAATAAAAATCGAGAAAGGGAAGTTACGGAAAAAAGGGGGAAGGCTGTCATGGGCTGTCGGGGGGAGGGAGCTTTGATTGATTGACAAAGCTTCTATTTAGTGTAAATTCCCAATAGATCAAGTTTTGAGTTATTGAGTTTTTTGTTTTTAAGTTTTGTGCAGCTGCGCTGCTTGAAATTCACAAAGGGGAAGAAGTTAAAAAAGTAGCGCAAAGGGATTGTCCTCTAAAGTTCTTTTTTGACCACAGAAAGCACAGATTTTTAATACAAATTATCACAGATTAACCGCTAGATTGCGCTTACTTGACTCAAGCGTTAATATACAAGGCTGCATACGGTCAAAAAATAGCAAAAAGTACTTTGCGACTTCTTTGCGCAGTTCCTGAGCGAACCGAAGGATCTGCCGAAGGACTCAGCGCTCTCTCTGCGGTGAACTCCCAAGCAACTATCCTAAACCAAAAACATAAGCACTTAGCATAATAGCAGAAAGGATCGGAATTACAAGTTCAACGATCTCTATTACCTTTCCTGTTAAATTGCTTTTCGCTTATCTTTGCCCGCCTATGAGCGAAGCGATTCAGAAGAAAACGGCACTTGTTTTTCACCCCAATAAATTGTCAGAAGATCAGACCATTTTTGAGCTGCTGTTCATCTCAAAAAAAGGAAACATTCCCAGTTTTGAAAAAGATCATCTTTCTGAACCCATTATTGATCATAGTTTTCCCAAACTGCCCGATGAACTTCGTAAACTGCTGAAACAAGCAACATCGAAACAACTGACCCGCCGAAACGATGCCATCAAAATGAGCTATAAAATCGGCTCCGGCAAACAAGATTTCGACAGCTATAAAAAACAACAGATCCTCAAAGCCTGGCACGAGTTCTTCCTGAAACTAAAACCGAATTTCTCCAGTTTCAACTGGTATCACCAGATTTGGAAAGATGCTAAAACTGCAAACCTTGAACCTTGCACCCTGAGCGATGTTCGCCCCGAACTGCAATTTGAATGGGAATTGAAAGCAGATGGACCAACGCTGCATGTATTGATTGGACTCAATGGCAACAGCTTCCCTCTTTCCGATTTTTCGATTCAACAGTTTTTTATTTGCAAAGACAAAACCTATTATATCCTTACTCTGAAAGATGCTTTGTACTTGCAAAAATTGAGCAAGGCAGGAGCCATCGTTTCATGGGAAGACGAACTACTCCAAGAACTTCAAGAACACTATACCATTCGAAAAACAGGCATTGAAGCTACCCAGAAGGAAATACTATTGCCGGTCAATCGTATGATGTTGCAAGAAATAAGTAATTCTTTCTTACTACTTACTCCACAATGGTTGTACGATGGATTTGTAGTAGAACGCGACAGTCCTGATCCGGTGGAATTCCTCGATCGAGGGCAACCTGTTCAAATCAAACGCAACAAAGAATTGGAACAAGCATTCATAGAATTAATTGAAGGACTACATCCTAATTTCGCGAAACAGATGAATGGCAGGTACTACCTCTCTTTCGCTGATGCACAGAAAAAAGGTTGGTTCCTCAAAACTTGGACCTTCTTACTGGAGCAGCAAATTGAAATTGTGGGAATGGATCTGCTCAAACATTTCCGTTATGCTTCTGAATTACCCGTAACTCAAATGGATCTGGTTCGGGAAGATGCGGGCAGCTTGACCTATAAAATGTCGATACGTTTTGGAAAAGAAACGGTTGGATTGGCAGCATTGCAAAAAATGCTATGGGCAGGTCAACATGCAGTGGTCCTAAACAATGGAAGTTTTGGTGCATTGCCTATTGAATGGTTGGCTTATTATGGCCCTATCATCAAACACGGTAAAGTACAAAAAGATGAATTGACCATAGCGAGATGGATGGGTATCGCCCACCAACCCGATAACAAAGAAGGTATCAATTTAAGTTTGAGCTTCAATCAAGATTGGTGGCAAAAGTGGAAGCAGTGGCAAACAAGTAACGAATCGCTTTTCAATATCAATCCACTCTTGAATGCTACGTTAAGACCCTACCAGCAAAAAGGATCGGATTGGATGCTATTATTAGAAGAAGCAGGGGCCGGCGCTTGCTTGGCCGATGATATGGGTTTGGGTAAAACCTTGCAAACCATTTCAGCACTGTGCCATATCATTCACCGCAATCCGGGCAGCAAGCATTTGATCATTGCCCCCATGGGACTAATGTACAACTGGATGCAGGAACTGAAAAAGTTTGCACCTGAAATTGCCTTTGACTTATACTATGGCTCCAATCGCTCGGCCACTGCGCTTGAGCAATCGGAAGCTTCGATATTTATTACCAGCTATGGCACCTTAAGAACCGATGCTCAACAGTTGGCTTCCGTCGGATTTCACACAGTGGTGGTGGATGAAAGTCACCAGGTTAAAAACCCAACGGCTTTGGTTACACGCGCACTCATGCAGGTTCCTTGTAAATTCAGAATTGCGTTGAGCGGTACTCCCATCTTGAACAACACCTTCGATTTGTATTCTCAACTTGAATTTTTATTGCCGGGTCTTTTTGGTAATAGAGAATTCTTTAAGCGTGAATATGCAGATCCCATCGACCGTTGGCAGGATACCGAAAAAATACAAGCCTTAAAACTACTCACTGCACCCTTCATCTTGAGAAGAACGAAAGAGCAAGTGGCTAAAGATCTACCCGATAAAACCGAATCGGTAATTTGGTGTGAAATGGAATCGGCCCAACGTATTGTTTATGAAGAAATCCGATCTTCCGTAGAAGCGGATATTTGGAGTGATATCAAAACGAAGGGTATGAATCAAGCGAAGATGAGTATTCTCGCCGGCTTAACAAAACTGCGACAAATCTGCAACTCTCCTGCCCTTCTAAAAGACGAAGAAAATTCGGTTTCTGATTCTATCAAAACAGACTTGCTGATAGAAGAACTAACTCAATTGAAAGGAAAAAGTAAATCGCTCGTGTTCTCTCAGTACACCAGCATGCTTGATCTATTAGAACCCGCACTCGAAAAGGCTGAATTGAAATTTTATCGCATAGATGGAACAGTGAGTGGTGCTAAACGACAAGAAATCGTAAATCAGTTTCAGGCTGAAGACGATGCCACCGGTATATTATTGATTAGTTTGAAGGCCGGTAATGCTGGATTGAACCTAACAGCCGCCGAATATGTATTCTTATTCGACCCCTGGTGGAACACGGCCGTGGAACAACAAGCTATTGACCGAACGCATCGTATCGGACAAACGAAAAAAGTATTTGCGTACAAAATGATTTGTAAAGATAGTATTGAAGAGAAAATTCTACAGTTGCAAGGAAAGAAACAAAAACTATCGGAAGACTTGATTGGAGAAGAGAATGGGTTTGTGAAGAATTTGAGTGAGGAAGAGATACGGTTTTTGTTTTCGAGATAGGAATCAGTTTCTGCGCAGCTGTGCTGCCTGATATATTCACCGCAACGATCGCGAAGACCGCAGAGAAGTCGCAAAGGAGAAAAAGTTTAAAAAGAAGCGCAAAGCGTTTGTCCTTATAAAGTTTTTTCGACCACAGAACACACAAATTACAACAGATTCCCACAGATTAGCCTCCGAATTCAAATCAGCCTGACTGCCGGCTGATAAACATTTAGTTGTTTTTTCTTTTCACCGCGGCGGCGCAGCGAACGCAGCGTTTTCGCAGCGCTGGCAGTGTCGCTGCCTTTCCTCGTCTCCTCTTATCCTCGTTCCTGCTTCGCTGCTGTTCCATTATTAATTACTACTTCTTAATTACTAATTCTCCTCACCACATACTCCCCAATCTTCTTCCCTTGCTCCACTCCTGCATCTACCGCATCACGGTAGTGGATGCCGCCATAAATGCGAGATACGGATGCTTCTTGGGCAGCTGCGCGAAATGACTTGAAATTGCGTGCAGGTAATTCAAACATCATTTCTGAATCATCTGTAAAAGAGAAATTATCACCAAAGATATAAGTCAACACTTCCGCTGAAGCAGAGGAGATCACACTGTGCCCACTTGTATATTCAGGGAATGGAGGTGTTTGCAATAATGGCTCCCATTTGGGGTCAATGTTTTTGATGATAAAGGTTTCAGGACGAACACGATTCGAACGGTACTTCTCATCCCAACAGCTAATAAAAGCATCACGCAAGGTAGCAGCTACCATGAAATGCGCAAACACTGTTTTATCGAAATTTGCTTTTACCTTATTACATGCAATACCGGTTATATTGATCCAATGGGTACCGGGACTAAATTTCTTGAATCCCAACATCATATGTCCCGACGTTGCAATGGCAAAAGGATTGCAATCCCAAAAAGCAGCAATAGCAGCATGTTCTTCAGTCATCGGCTTGGTGAGTTGGTATACTTCTTTCGCCATTTCAAAGAATTTACTAGTTGTGTCTTTACTGAAAGGCGTTGGAGGAACCGGCTTGTATTGTTGAGCCGAGTCTAAGAACAAGGTGCGTATGGTTCTCCAATTGGGTTCCACGGCTTCCATATAGGCGGGCGGAGTTGGATACCAGTATTGATCGCCTTTTACAGGTGTATATCTTCTAAGTGTACTTAGTTTGAAGTAGCCGTCGCCCCGCGACCAAACCACAACTTGTTTTGCCAAATCTTTCGCTACTTCTATCGAAGTTTTTACTGTTTCTTGGTTCAATCCCGATTTCTTCAAAGCCTGTTCATATGCGGCAATGTCTTCTTCCAAACTAAATCCGGAAGGCAATAACAAACGGCCTGATTCCAAGATGCAATAAACAGCAGCAACTTCGTAGTCGTATTTCTGTTTGGTTGCTAATACAGAAAGTGTTGGCCGATTCGTTAATAGTTGCTCTAGGGGTTTATAAGACTTATTTTTAACTGTTACCAAATGATAGGCACCCATCAAACTATACGAATAAAAGCGACTCGCGGCAGGAGGATTCACCACATCGTGCATCATTACTTTAGAGATCGCTAAAGTAGCTTGTTGAACTGTCAACGGATTTCCTTTCTTTTGAGCTTCTGCTGAAACACCCATTGAAAGCAAGGCTATGATTACTAAAACTCTCATACTTATTTCACTTGATAGAATTGAATTGGATGGTCTGCTACTGCCACCACCCAATATTGATTTCCTTTTACATTTATCTGAATAACGGATTTCACATCTCCTCTAATCGACAAGCCGGAAACTATTTGGGGCACATAGCTGAATCCGCTTTTACCATCTCCTTTCAACAAACAACCATAATTGGCATCAATGGCTCCAATCTTAAGTCGATTGTCTGTTTTATTCCCCAAAAGCAAGATATCCTTATTACCATCTTTATCAAAATCATCCACCACTATTTCCGTAATAATGGAAAATTGAGCCTGCATGGGCAGGGGTACTGCAGTGTACTTACCTTCAATCTTTTTAAACAGAGTTGATTGAGTAGAAGTGATTTCCCATTTATTAGCAGCTTTTAGCTCAGCATCGGTAAACATCGAATGAATGGTAGCATCGGCATAGTTCTTATAACTTGAGAATTTTCTTCTCATGGGAAAGATCTGATCATTCAATTCATCTCTACTCACATAAGGATAACTCACCCCTTGAATGTAGAAATTCAAAATAGGATCTACAGAGCCGTTGTTGTCAAAATCACCATAATACATTTCCGCCGGTTCTTTATCGCTTGCTTTAATTTGCGAGTTGTTACCAAGGTTTCCTGCAATAATCTCTACCTCCCCATCTTTATCCAGATCTGCTATTTCAAAATTGAACCAGAATCCTTTTGGTTGATCTTTAAAATAGTCTTGTGTTTTGTTATCAAAGCCTTTACCGGTATTTATGAATACGGTAATAGGCAAGTATTCACCCGATAAAACAAGATCTAATTTTCCATCTTTATTGAAATCGAACCATTTGGCATTAGTGATCATTCCAATATTATTAAACGCCGCATCTACAATGGTGAAATTCCCTTTTCCATCATTGTTCAACAAATAGGAACGAGGTACGCGTGGATACTGACCAGGAATAACGCGACCGCCTACAAAAAAATCAATATCACCATCACCATCATAATCGCCGGGTACTACGCAAGACTTACTACTTTCTTGCATAATGGGTAACTTACCGAGTGTGAATCCACCTTTCCCATCGTTGATATACAATTCATCTTGCAGGTTCGGTGTTCCGGGTTCTACCACCGAGTAACCGCCTTTGGCGATATATATATCTTGAAAACCATCGCCGTTTACATCTGCAAAAGCAGCAGCGCTGGTAATTGAAACATTCTCATCGCCAAGATTTAAGTCGTCGCGCATTCTAAACCCGCCACCCGGTGTCTGTTGGTAAATGGTTCCAACTCTATTCTTATCGCCGCTAATGAACAAATCTTCCAATCCATCTTTGTTTACATCTCCTTTTGCAAGCACCGGCCCTACTTTTGAATACATAAAGAGCATGAGCGCTTGTCGCTTGAAGTCATTCTCAATAAAATCTTCATGCGGATACAAAATCAGCGGGTTCTTCTTTTCAAAGATTCCCGGTTTAAGCGCTGCGGTAATGGAAGGCGTTGTAAGACTCGGATTGTATTCAATAAGGTAAGGTTTGTTGGGTTCGAAATCTTTCAACGTTCTTTTTTGATTGTTGGGCCAGATCACCACAACGGAATCAATTTTATCGTTTGCCCCCAAACCAAAATGCAGATTCAAAGAGGTTGCAGATAAATAACCTCTGTTAGGATTTACTTCCTGGTATTGCAATCCCTTCTTCGTGTATACATATAGTTTTGTTCCAACACCGAAACTATTTTTACCCGTATATTTTACGGAAAATGTAATGGCGTTGGCATTGGTTCTCGTGTTTTCGTATATGAGGGCTTCGCCATTTAAATTATTGGCCACTAAATCGAGGTCACCGTCTTTATCTAAATCAGCGTACACGGCTCCATTGGAATGCCCCATTTGTGTAATGCCCCAATCGGTTTTCTTATTGGTGAAACTGAGGTCCCCGTTGTTTTTATAGATATAATTAGACAAATACGTAACCGGCATGGCCTTGATCAAATCCATGAGCAGTACCGGTTGACGATCCATGGCCTTTTTTATTTTAAAATCGCCCCAGTAGCGTAAAAAATCTTTATTCGTATAATCACGGAAATAACCGTTTGTGATAAAAAGATCTTTGTAGCCATCATCATCAAAATCGGCGAAAAGAGGACACCAACTCCAATCGGTATTGGAAACTCCGGCAAGCTGTGCAATTTCGCTGAAGCTGCCATCTCCGTTGTTCAAATGAAGCATGTTGCGCATGTATTGTTTGTGCAGGTCTTGCGACTGCATTAACGAGAAGGCTTCGTAGTTTTCTTGGAGTTGTAAAAGTTTTTGACGACGATTGTCTTCCGGCAACATATCAAGCGTGTAGATATCAGGGTAGCCATCGTTGTTAAAATCGGCAATGTCTACTCCCATAGAAAAATGAGAGAGATGACGCAGATAGTCTTTTGATTTCTCAGTGAATGTGCCGTTTTTGTTATTGATGTAGATATAATCTTGTTCGTTGTAATCGTTGGTTACATAAATATCTTGCCAGCCATCTAAATTGATATCAGATATTGCAATACCTAACCCGAATGTGCTGGGAAATTGATTGATTCCTGCTTTGGCAGATACATCTTCAAATTTGTTATTGTTGTTACGGTAAAGTCTATCGCCGGCCAAAGTATCGGCTTCTGTTCTGTATTTGGCCAATTCCATATTGTCGATCTTCTTCGTACTGTGATTCAGTAAGAACATATCCAAATCACCATCATTATCATAATCGAAGAAGCTGGCTTGCGTACTGTAGTTGATAGCATCCAATCCGTATTCGGCGGCTTTCTCTTCGAACTGAAGATTTCCTTTATTGATGAAAAGTTGATTTCTTCTTAAGTCATCGGAAAGTTTACCGGAGTAACAGATATAGATATCGAGAAGACCATCGCCGTTTACATCTGCCATGGTAACGCCTGTTTTCCAGGAGCCGGGTTTACCGGCAAGTAAGGGATGAGCAGCTTTTGTAATGTCTTTGAACTGCATGTTTCCCAAATTCAAATAGAGTTTGTTTTCACCCATGTTTGCGGTGAAGAAGAGGTCTTCCCATCCATCGTTATTGATATCGCCTACGGCTACACCACCTCCATTATAGAAGTATTCATACGCAAGAACATTTAGGTTCTCCGTTTCATTAATATCATTGCGAAAACTGATACCCGTTTTAGCAGAAGTGAGCAATTTAAAGAGTGGGTTTTGCGCAAATGTTTTGAAACTAGCAAGCATTGCGAAACTCAGCACCAGAGCAGAAAAACACCTCTGTATCATAGCAAATAAATTGTTTCACAAAATACGATTTAATTAATAATTAATAATTAACAATTAACAATCAATAATGAATAATGAAACAGCCGGAATACAGGATGGGAGGAGATGAGGAGCGAGGATGAGGGGAAACGAAGAACGAGAAGAGAGGAAGCAACTTTGCGGTAAAACCGGAGGCTCAATTATTAATTATTAATTTTATAATTATTAATTAAAAAAGGACCGTCTTAAAAAAGACAGTCCTTTTTTCATTTAATAATTAGCCATATTTATTGATCCCACCAAACTTTAGAAGTCCAGTTGTCACCACCGCTTAAGCTAGCAACACCTGTTGCATAGTTAGCAGAGTTGAGGCTTGATTCTGAGCTTGGGTATGGTTGTCTTCTTGGAATTTGACCATTCGAGAAGTTACCAGAGTAATTAACAGCCGTTAAAGAAGGGTAACCAGAGCGTTTCCAGTTATTCCAGCTTTCAAGGAAGTTCATTACGCTACCTGTAGCAGCCCAGAGTTGTTCATTGATTTGTTTCAATGAAGCAGCAGTAGAAGAAGTGTTAAGAGGGTTAGCTGCAGCAAAAGTAGTAGCAGTACCACTGCTAACAGTAGTTGCGGCAGTTGTGTAAGCAGAGAACATTGTTAATGCACCAGTCACACCATTTGCATAGTGTGCAGATGCAGTTCCGCCAACATTGAAACCTCTAACAGCAGCTTCAGCCAATAAGAACTCTGTTTCAGCATATGTAAGAACGAAATAAGGATTATCTCTGTTTCTGTACATAGCAGTTGGACGAGAGTACTTACCAATTGGAGTTAAATCAGAGCCTGAACCAGTACCACCGGGGTAACCGGCAGATGTAGTAATATCAGTGGGTCCACCATTCATATCATAACCATTGGGTAAACCACGTTGATTTGCGATGGTATTGTCACCGGTCAATGTCAGGTCTTGGTTAGCAGTTAAACCAGCAGGAGGTACTTCAGCGATAACGGCCAAACGAGGGTCGTTAGTAGCTTTCAGTAAATCGATGAAGGTTTTGCTCCAACGAACTTGATAGAAATCGGCAGGAACGTTGAAAGGCTGAGCGGTATTGCTTCCGAAACCGGTAGCATTTTGAGCATACAACAATGCATTGTCTGCATTGCTAGCAAAAGTACCACCAGCAGCAGCTTTTTCAGCATAGGTTTTAGCTGTAGCAGCATCACCTTTAGCCAAACGCATCGCCAATTTCAACATTAAAGAATAACCGAATTTTTTCCATTTTGCAACGTCGCCCTTGTAAGTAAAGGCATCGTTTGTAGGACCTGCTTTAGAAGTAGACAAAGCGCTAACTGCAGCATCTAATTCGCTGAGCATTGATTTGTAAACATCTAATTGTTTGTCATACTTAGGAGTAGTGATTCCGTCAGATTTAGCTTTCAAAGCTTCTGTGTAAGGGATATCACCATAGATATCGGTAACAGCAGACAAGCTTAAAACTTTCATGATCTGCGCAGCGGCAGCCAAGTTAGAAAGTTCAGGCTTGCTTGCCACCAATTGTTGAATTTCGTATGCATAACTAGCAGCACCGTAGTTGATGCTCCAAGTACGCTGAGCGTAGTCGAAAGTGTTACCACTTTGAACGTATTTATCAGCGTTTGAATAATAGTTAGCAGCGCCTGTGGTTGTAGATGCCAATACCTGAGCCCACATACTTTGGAAGAGAACAGGACCATTGTATCCACTGATACCTGTGCAATAGTTGTATTGCAAAGAGGGCAACAACAGGTTTGCATCGAAGTTCTCCGCACTCGCTTGAGACGGGTCGATGTTCACCTTGCTGATGTCTTTTGTACATCCCACCATTAAAGCGGTGCAAGCGGTGAATATATAAAGGATTCTTTTCATAAAGCTTATTTTTTGAATTTAATGTTGGCATTTAAACCAAAGCTTCTAACAGGAGGTAAGCTGGTTCCTTCGATACCTGCATAGCGAACATCCGCACGGAAGTTGCTTTCTGGATCGATGTTGTCGCTCTTCTTCATAATGATGAAGAGGTTTCTTCCCACCAACGAAAGGTTGATAGAACGAATAGCCGGAACTTTAGCAAATACTTTTTCTCCTAATGTATAGCCAATTGTTAACTGTCTGAACTTGATGAAATCACCGCTCAATACAGTAACACCAGTTACACGTTGAGCCAATGAACGATAGTAACCTTGTGCATCTGCTTTCACTGTATTGGTAGCACCAGATTCAGTTACACCAGTTGTAATACCATCACGTCCATTGAGGGTTTCTTTGTCTAAACCTCTGAACAATGAATAGTATTTAGTTGCAGACATGATTTTGTTACCATAGTTGTAGTCAATCAAGAAAGATAAAGTAACTCCTTTATAAGTGAATTCGTTGTTCAAACCACCATAGAAAGTAGGTAATACGCTACCGTATGTTTTGAAGTCGCCACGCAAAGGATAACCAGAGGCATCCACTACGATTTGACCTTTAGAATCATACTTATAGTCGTATGCTTTAATTTGAGGACCACTCATACCAGGGATGAAGAAAGTTTGAGCGTTACCCAAAGTAGCACGGTTTACACCAAGACCAATTGGATTGTTGTTCGCATCAGTGTTAACGATTTTGTTGTTAACGCTAGTTGCATTGAAGCTAACATTCCAAGTGAAGTTCTTCGTTTGAACCGGAGTACCTGTAACCAAAATTTCAATACCCTTGTTTTCAGTAGCACCAGTACCAATCACACCACTGGTATAACCAGTTGCTACGCTGTAGCTAGCAGGCATGATTTCGTTTTTGGTTTTTCTGCTGAAATAAGCGATATCGAAACCTAAACGGTTACCGAAGAATTTCAACTCAGTACCAACTTCCACCTCACTCAAAGTAAATGGCTTGAGGAACAAGTTAGGTAAGCTGTTGCTGAAGTTTCCGGTAGGAGTACCGTTGATTGCATTACCGGGAGAGTAGTAAACCGCTGTTTGATAAGCATTTGCAGGCTCACCGCTGGTAATTGCATAAGACGCTCTTAATTTACCGAAGCTCAATTGTGGAACATCCACTAACTCAGAGAAAATAAATGCTGCGTTGAAAGATGGAGTGAATACACTGTTGTTGCTTTCAGGTAAAGTAGAGTATTTATCGTAACGACCGGTAGTACCGAGTGTTAAGAAGTTCTTGTAGCTGAAATCCAAAGTGTAGTAAGCAGACTGTACTTCAGTTTTCCAGAAGCTGTAACCTCTTCCGTAGTTTACTACGTTAGAAGGAGTATACAAATAAGGAAGAACGAAAGGACCACCATTTACACTGATGTATTCACTTTGGTTTTTGCGAAGGTTCGCACCAACTACCGCATCCAATCCGATATCTTTTGTTAACTTATGAGTAGCACCTACAAAACCTTCTACGTTCAATTCGTAGGTTTGACGGTTGCTCAACTCATCCAAACCACCTTTGAAGCTGTTTGAATAAGCAGTACCCCAAGGAGTGACTTTGAATACGCGGTCGTTCAATAAGTCATAACCAACACGACCTTGTGCATACAATCAGCTAGTGAAGTTATAACGAGCAGAAACAGACGTAATGAAACGTTTTCTGCTTAAGTCGTTTTTGTATTGATTTACTACAAACCATGGGTTAGTTACGTACTCATCATCGCTCCAACGAGTTTCAACACCGGTTGTTGGGTTGTAACCCGGAGCCAAAATAGCTTGGTCGATGTTGGTAGCCAAGAACAATCCGTTGTTAGGGTTCATTGGACCATCACTCAACTGAGAACGATTTTTAGATTCTTCGTTCACGTAGTTAGCCATGATGTTGATCTTCAACTTATCGGTAACTTTTTGCTCGATGTTCAAGTTCACTGTTTTTCTATCCAAACCGCTATTACGAACAACAGAGTTGTTGTCGAGGTTTGAAAGAGATAAACGGAAAGAACCTTGGTCGCTACCTTTAGACACCGAAACGGTGTTGGTTAAAGAAGCACCTGTTCTGTAGAAACGATCCAAATTGTCTTTAACTGCAGAGTATGCATATTGCTTACCGTCGAACTGAATTACTTGAGAACCGTCGAGTTTTGCACCCCAGCTCATACGAGCCGTTTGCAAAGCTTCGTTGGCAGTAGTTGGTTTCAAACCACCTACTCCTTGACCATACTGATATTGGAAATCAGTGATGTTCCAAGATTTGTCGGCAACATAGTTAACATTGTACTCAACGTTCAAGTCGCCTTTTTTACCACTTTTAGTAGTAATCAAGATAACACCGTTTGATGCACGAGCACCGTACAATGCAGAAGCTGACTGACCTTTCAGAACGGTCATGCTCTCGATATCGTCTGGGTTGATGTTTCCGATACCGTCGCCGTTATCAGAACCGCCCCACTCGCCTGAAGAACCTCTTTGAGTGTTATCGATGGGAATACCATTAATAACATACAAAGGAGAACCACCAGAGTTCATACTAGGCATACCACGCAATAAAACGCGTGCTGTTGAACCAGGACCACCACTAGATCCTTTAACGTTCAAACCGGCTACTCTACCGGCCAATGATAATGCAACGTTGGTTTCACGAGCCTTGTTCAACTGCTCACCACCAACGGTAGTAACAGAATAACCAAGTTTCTTTTGTTCTTTCGTGATACCCAAGGCTGTAACTACCACTTGATCAAGTGTAGCGGCATTTTTAGAGAGAGAAACGGTGATGTTGTTTTCACCTTCTTTTACAGAAACTTCCAATGCAGTGTAACCTACAGAAGAAATTTCGAGAACAATGTTCCCTGTGGGAACTGCTAAAGAGAATTGACCATTCGCATTTGTGGTAGTTGCGATGGACTTCCCTTTTACTTTTACTGTTGCGGATGCGATTGCAGCACCGCCTGCGTCATCGGACACGACACCTGACAGCTGTCGCGTTTGCGCTGTTGCTACGAAACTGCAGAGCAGCAACATACAAGCCGAGATAATTCTGAACATAGCAGCTTTTTTGGGTTAAATAATGGTTGATTAGTATTACATGAGACCGCTTCGCCTCACGCAATTAGTTTGTGTGTGATTTTAATAAATGATCTTCTGCATAATTCTCCATCACCAAAGCTGCCGCACCAATCAACTCAGCATCTATACCCAAAGAAGAAATCTTCAGTTGAGTATTCACAGACAGGCTTGGAATGCAATGCTCGTTCAAAGAATGATACATGGGCGCTAACCAGATCTTTCCCAACGCAGCACCTCTCCCCGTTAGAATGAATATTTCAGGATTCAAAAGGTGAATCAATACCGCAATCCCTCTCCCAATGCTGTAGGCTGATTCAGAAAACAACTTCACCGTGAACATATCACCCGTTTTCGCTGCTTCTATTAATGCATCTACCGCATCTTCCGGACGACCTTTTAATTCCTTTTCTTTTAGCTTACTTAATTGACCGTCTTTCAATCCTTCCAATGCTCTTTCCAAAATCACCGCCAAGGGTGCTTCGGTATCCAAACAACCGCTCTTGCCACAAGTGCACAAACGATCACTGGCGAACAATGGAATATGACTAAACTCTCCCGCAAAACCATTCATCCCCCTATATACTTGTCCGTTTAAAATAACGCCCAGCCCAATTCCCCAGCCAATGTTGATTACCATGGCATTCTTCTTTCCATACAAAGAACCAAACTTCAGTTCGGCCAGTCCCATGAGGGTAGAGTCGTTATCGATGTATACCGGCAATCCCAACTTATTCGACATGTAGGTTGGAATGTTTTCTTTTGTACCGGTTTGTAAATAACTGTAGTTAATTCCGTCGTTCACATTGATGAATCCGGGCATCCCAATTCCTATTCCCGCAATCTTCGTTTTGTCGATACCCGATGCCGTAATGATTTCTTCAATTTTAGCAGTAATAATATTGAGAGAGTCGTCGTTTTTTTGAAGGTGGAGATCCATTTCGTAAACTGAACCCACCAGTTCATTTTTGAAGTTCATAATGGCGATGCGCGTAACATACTGCTCTACCGCCACTGCCACAATGTTGATGGTGTCTTCTTTCAAAGAATAGAGCAAGGCACGACGACCACCCGTAGAGGATGCATAACCCGTTTCAATAACCACCCCTTCTTTAATAAGATCATTCAACACCTTTGTGATCAAGGGAATGCTCTTGCCAATCTTTGCACTAATATCAGCACAAGAAGCTGCCTTTTCAAAATAGAGCGTTTTGAAAATCTCCTTTCGGTACAAGTCAGTCTTCTTTGAAACCAGTCCCATTGTCATAAGCAAACTTTTAGCTTTAGTTCTCAGATATTATAAATAAATGTAATTTTTACACTTATTTAATTATATCAAAACTTATTAAATATTTTAGTTTGTTAGTGTAATAATTTGATTTCTCTCAAATTGAAGTGCGGTCTTATTCTCTAAGGCAACAGTGAAGCAAGATAAGGAAGACAAGCACAAGATCGGAAGAGC
>DGDD01000076.1 GCA_002385265.1 Chitinophagaceae bacterium UBA3961 | reverse complement strand
GTGATGTAGTGGAAGATGAAGGCACCATTGAAGCTCATGTGGGCCGTCATCAACGTTTCAGAAAGCTGTTTGATGCATATCCTGATGGTGAATACGGGAAGGAAGCTATTACCCATTACCGTGTACTTGAACGATTTGGTTATGTTACTCTCATTGAATGTCAATTGGAGACCGGTAGAACTCATCAGATTCGTGTGCACATGCAACATCTTGGCCATCCATTGTTCAATGATGATTTTTATGGAGGCGACCGTATTGTTAAAGGTACTGTCTTCACCAAATACAAACAGTTTGTTGAGAATTGCTTTGAAATGTGCCCTAGACACGCGTTGCATGCTAAAACTTTAGGGTTTATGCATCCAAAAACGAAAAAACCCGTACATTTTGAAAGTGAAATTCCCTCCGACATGGCAAGCGTAATTGAAAAGTGGAGAAACTACACAAAAACACGAATTAATCAAGATAAATAGCATTACATGAAGAAGTTTTTGATTGGTATCGGATTGTTTTTAACACTGTTCAATTGCCAAGCTCAAGATACTACTCAACAGGTAGTGAAAGGAAGAAAGAATGACCCAAGTCAATACAACAAACCCTATATTATTTTGATATCTGCAGATGGGTTTCGTTACGACTACATCGATAAATACAATGCTGTTAATTTAAAAAGACTGAGTAGTAGTGGGGTTCGAGCCGCAAGCATGATCCCTTCATTTCCCAGCGTTACTTTCCCAAACCATTATACCATTGCTACCGGTATGTACCCTTCCCATCATGGACTGGTGTACAATCAATACTTCGATCAGAAGCGAGGAGAGACCTATAACATGGCTGATCGAAAAGCAGTAGAAGACGGAACATGGTACGGTGGTGTTCCAATTTGGGTTTTGGCAGAGCAACACAAAATGTTGAGCGCATCATATCATTTTGTTGGAACAGAAGCACCTATTCAAGGCATACTGCCAACGTACTGGTATAAATTCAAAGATGGGATTGATATCGATCGCAGAATCAATACTGTGGTGAACTGGTTAAAATTACCTGCAGATCAGCGCCCGCATATGATTAGCTTCTACATGAGTAATACTGATCATAACGGTCACGAATATGGTCCCGAAACTCCTCAAACCAAGGAAGCAGTAGCTTTTGTAGATGGCGCCATTGGAAAACTTCAAGAGGCAATTGCACCTTTGGGCCTTCCGGTTAATTTTATTTTTGTAGCTGACCATGGCATGACTACAGTAGACACTACCTACAGAATGGATGCCACTCCTTATATCGACACCGCCAAATTTATTTGGAAAGGAGGTGGCACCAGCTTGCACATCTATGCTAAAAAGGGCAAAGGAGGAAACATTGACTCTTTGGTTAGAAACTTAAGAGCTAATGGAAAAGAGTGGGATGTTTATCTAAAAGACTCCATTCCGGCACGGTGGAATTATTCTGTGTTGGACGATAAATTTGGTCACATTGGTGACGTGTTTGTTGTGCCACATTTCCCGAAGGTAATGAGTATGGCCAATCGACGAATTTCACCAGGTGCACATGGATTCGATCCGGCAATAAAAGAAATGCATGCCAGTTTTTATGCATGGGGGCCCGCTTTCAAATCGGGATTACAGATACCATCGTTTGAAAACATTCATATCTATCCATTAATAGCACAAATTCTGGGATTAACCTATTCTCATACTATTGACGGGAATTTGGAGGTACTGAGGACGATACTGAAAGATTAATTTATGCAGGAACTTCTTTATAAAGATTTAGGATTGGTTGACTATAAAGAGACTTGGGATTTCCAAGAGCAATTGTTAGTATCCAATGTAACGAAGAAGCAAGAGGGAAGGCTCGATGAAACCAAACATCACCTGCTTTTGTTGGAACATCCCTTAGTGTATACTTTGGGAAAAAGTGGTAAAGAGGAGCATGTGTTAATTTCACCTGAAGAACGTGAAGAGAAGAACATTCAGTATTATAAGATCAATAGAGGAGGGGACATTACCTTTCATGGTCCGGGACAATTAGTTGGATACCCCATTCTTGATCTCGAAAAGTTTTATACTGATATTGGCCGTTATTTGAGAAATCTTGAAGAGGTGATTATTAAAGTAATGGCAACATACGGTTTGAAAGGGGATCGGTCCCCCGGCGAAACAGGTGTTTGGCTAGATCCGGAAGTAAAGGGAAAAGAACGAAAAATTTGCGCGATGGGAGTGCGATGTAGCCGTTGGATAACCATGCATGGCTTTGCATTTAACATCAATACCGACCTTCAATATTTCGATTATATTGTGCCCTGTGGAATTCAAAACAAAGGAGTTACTTCTTTACAGAAAGAGCTCGGTCATGAAGTTTCCATGCAAGAAGTGAAGGAGCGTTTTCTGACGGCTTTCTCTGAAGTGTTCAATGTTGTTATTGTGGAGAACTAGAAGTCTCTTAACAGTTGAAACTTGTTTTTCTCTTTTAGTTTTCCGTCTTCATACAATTCAAACTTATACCAGCCTGCTTTCAGGAAATTTGATTTATCAAGAATTAAGGGGGAGTCTTTGATGGTTTTGATTTCAAACAGGAATTCTCCCGTTTCTTCAAAAATTTTCAATGAATAGTGATGTTGATTTGCTTGTGGCAAATTGATGGTGATGTTTCCGTCTTTATCGGTAAACACATATATCGAAGGTTTGTAAACTTCTCTCGGGATAAATGGTCCGATAAAAATTGTATCTCCGCCACGATACACCAAAGTGTCTTTTGTTTTGTTCGCTATGGAATCTCTAAAAGGTTTGAATACTTTTTCGTTGATTGAATACAGCACTGTATCTCGTTTCTTTATCACTAGATAACGTTCCGGAGGAGGTGGTGGGGCCGGTTTGGGACTTACAACTTCGGGTTGTTTAGATTTAATGAGCTTCGACGAGTCAACTACTTTGGTATCCGGCTTCACTACTGGAGCAACAGGTTTTGTTGGCTCAGGTTCATCAATCTGAATTCGTGGATTGGGCGCTAAAGGAATTACTTTCTTCAGGGTGTCCCAATAAGCTTTTTTTGACTTAGAGAATTCATAATTCCCGTCACTATACACAATGAATAAGCGATAATAGTTATACTTTGGTAGAGATTTGTTGTCTACAAATCCATTG
>DGDD01000013.1 GCA_002385265.1 Chitinophagaceae bacterium UBA3961 | reverse complement strand
CACAAATAGTCCCACGGCCATTGCAAGAATGGTTGTCTTTTTCATAATGAATGTTTGTTTACAATTATAGATTTTTAAAGAAGTTCACCACTTTGTAGGAAGTGGATGTGGGTGCTACCGGGCAGCCTTTTGCCATTTCTTCTGCAGAAGGCATGAAACGTTCTGCTTGATAAGGAAAAGACTTTTTGAAATTCATAACAATATCGTTCGCGTTTACTCTAGCGGGATAGAAAGAGAAAACAGCAATTTTACTATCAGGATTTACTAACACATGGTCAATACCCTTTTGTTGGTACAGCCAAGTGGTGATTTTTTCAGCATCTTCCTTCTTAATATCATTTTTAATATCGATACGCGCCATGGCCAATGCATTTGGATCTAATGGTTTCGGACGCGTTACCATATATATATGTACTGAGATCACAGTGATGAAAATCCCCAAGCTGATGAGGGAGAACCATCCAATTTTTTTCAATAGCTTTGTGTTCATAAGAGTAAGCAACAATTGGCTTTTGTCAAACAATTGTCAGTTCATGTACGTGAGTTGAGAAGTTCTGGATTTATGCGTTGGTGTTTTTTGTAAATAAACCTGTTAAGAGCTCTCTCTGCTTGTAAAACGGTCGCTCAAAACAGCGAAGAAAGCCTGTTATCTTAGTATATTTGAGGTAATAATAGATTATGAAAAAAATAGGTCTGTTTTTAATGGCTTGCTTGCTTGCATCAGGAGCATCATCCCAAGGTTCTGAGAAAATTATTCCGGCAGTCGTTCATGCTGAAATACTGCATGGGAAAGGAACAGAATGGGGAAAGGAAGTAGAAGCCTGTGTTGACGATGAGTTTTCCAATCAAATCGCATTCATAAAACAATTGTTTCAGCAAGAGCTGAACATTTCCATTAATGTTACTAATAATAGAAAGGCAACACTTCGCTTTGAGTACGATAAAAAATTAATCACACCTGCAGAACATTATAATATTGCAATTGGATTCAATCAGGTGGTGGTATCTGCTGCTTCAGTAAGAGGAATTGTAAATGGAATAGTGAGCTTGGTGCAATTACCTAACGAAAGAGACGGTCGCTACTTTCTTCAGCCGGAAAACATAAACGATTATCCAGCCTATTCATATCGAGGACTTCATTTAGATGTGGTGCGTCATATCTTCCCTTTAGAATATATTAAGAAGTACATCGATTACATCACTTTTCACAAACTGAACACTTTTCATTGGCACTTAACCGATGACCAGGGTTGGAGAATGGAAGTGTTGAGTTATCCAAAATTAAACAGCATTGGTTCTTGGAGAGATCAAACCTTGATCGGTCATTTTAAAGACACGCCAATTAAGTACGATGGCACCCGATATGGTGGTTTTTACACGCGCGATCAAATTAAGGAGGTATTGGCATACGCGAAAGAAAGAGGAATTGAAGTAATCCCTGAAATTGATATACCCGGACACAGTCGTGCCACTATTGCCGCATACCCCGAATTATCTACCAAGCCCGACACCACTTGGAACGTTGCACAAACCTGGGGTATGTACAATCGACAAAACAATGTATTGGCTCCCAATGATGCAAGTTTTACTTTTTTAAACACCATTTTTAAGGAGTTGATAGAGTTGTTTCCTTCTACCTATATACATATTGGAGGTGACGAGTGCAGCAAGCTTTGGTGGAAGCAAGATCCCAAAACCAAGGAGTTCATGAAGGCCAATGGTATCAAAGACGAAGTGGCGCTGCAAACTTATTTTATTGAGAAAGTGGCCGGTGATGTGAAGGGCATGGGCAGAAAAGTGATTGGCTGGCATGAAATTGCAGAAGGCAAAGTAGATACTACTACGTTGATCATGAACTGGGCCGATGACAAAAAGGCAATTGAAGTGGCGCAGAAGGGATTCAGTGTTATTCAAACACCTGGCAAGCCTTTTTACTTCGATCACTATCAGAGTTTAACGAATAAAGACAGTTTGGCCATCCACGGGTTCAATCCGGTTGATTCTGTATATAACTATTCTCTCGTGCCTGCTTCCATTCGAAAAGCGGGCTTGGCTCATAAGGTAATTGGAGGTCAGGCCAATGTGTGGACAGAGTATATGGGCTATTCCACAAAGGTTGATTACATGATTTTCCCCCGTGTTACTGCACTCGCAGAAAATTTATGGGGTACCAATAAAAACTATGCAGACTTTCAAAGGAGATTGAAAGAATACATGTACAAGAGGTATGAAAGATGGGGGAGTAGTTATTTTCATTAAGCAAGCGATTAATCCGGGCATTCAATTCAACAGTTTAATTTGTAACTTGAAGAAATGTTTGCCGTATGAAAGTCATCTTGTCTTTCTTCATCTTATTGCCAAGTTTTCATTTATTCGCTCAAAATCCCGGGGCAAAAGTATCATTGGGTCCCTATAAGGACGCCACCATCGTTTATAAACCCAACTCTCACAAACCCGGAAATCTATTGATTTCAAGAGCGAACTATTATAACAAACTTTACGGCTTCTGGCTGGGTGAGTGCATTGCCAATTGGACGGGATTGGTAACTGAAATGGATAAAATCGGAAACATCGGTACTATTCAAACAGGACGTTTTTATACTCGCGCAGATTGGGGTAAGAAAGACCAGCCAAATATTTGGAGCAATTTGGATTCTAAACAATTGTCACCCACCATTGATTTTGTATTTGAAAATGCAGATGGCAATTGGGGAGCCGATGACGATACCGATATCGAATACATCTATCAAGAATTGATGTATGGAAATAAAACTACTATGCTTACAGGTAGGCAGATTCGAGATGGATGGCTGAAGCATATTAAACATGAAGAAGAGAATTTTTTATGGGTTTCCAATCAACAAGCTTTTGATTTGATGCTGAAGGGGATGGAACCGCCATTAACAGGAAGACCGGAAAACAATCCCGATTATGAAATGATCGATGCGCAATTGACTACCGAAATCTTCGGATTGTATGCGCCCGCATTTCCTGAAACTGCTGTGAAATTGGCTACGCTTCCCATTCAAACAACGGCTAGTAACAATGCAGAAATCATTTCTCAGTTCTATGTTCGTATGTATTCTTTGGCTTCGAAAGTAAACAGTTCTCTTCCGATGAAAGAACAGATATTGTGGATGGCGAAAGAGGCAAGAAAGAAAATACCCAATGATACCTATGTTGCAAAGATGTTTGATTTCGTAAAAAGTCAATACGATAAAGGCATTCCTTGGGAACAAACCCGCGATGCAGTATACGATCGTTATCAGGTGCAGGAATTAGACGGGTATCATATCACTTCCATGCAACGCTACTGCAACGGATGTTATGCAGCCGGAATCAATTTCGCTTCGAGCATCATCAGTTTACTTTACGGGGAAGGTGATTTCAAGGAAACGATTAAGTTGGGGTCATTGATGGGTTGGGATTCGGATAATCCTACAGCCACTTGGGGCGGGCTACTTGGTTTCATGATCGGAAAAGATGGTATTGAAAAGGCGTTCGGCAAAACTTTCTCTAATAAATTCAATATTCATCGTACTCGAACCAATTTCCCTAACAATGGCATCGACACCTTTGAATCTATGGCCAAAAAAGGCATTGCTATTGTGGATAGGGTGGTGCAAGAAGAATTGAAAGGAACGATTGATGTTCAGAATGGCTGGTGGTCTATTCCGCCTTCGTTTTAAAAATTTCGAAGTAAACATCGGAGCGGTGTGTGAATCCTAGGCGCTCGTACAAAGCGATAGCGCGATCGTTGTCTTTTCGAACATGCAGAAATGGAAGCTTTCCGTCTGCTTCAATTTGTTTGGCTACATGGTATACCAAGGCCGCACCGTATCCTTTCCCAAGGGCATTCGGATGGGTGCAAACGGCGCTTATTTCGGTGGCATCAGGAAGGGACAATCGCTCACCGCTTATGGCTACTAACTTTCCTTCTTCTCTAATTCCATAATAGCGACCCATTTTGATGGTGTTCTTGTAAAATGGTCCGGGTTTGGTAAGCGAAGTAAGTTCTATCATTTCTTCTACATTGGCATCGCCTAGTTGAATAATAGTTGCATCAATGTTTTTTGGAGCTACCGGCTGGTGACAGATCATTTGAGTAAGGGGCAAGGTTAGCACCGATTCTAAATGAGCAGCCAATACTTCTTCTTTTACTTTCATGATAAAGAAACGTCTGTCTGTGGGCAAGTGCTTTAATCGGTCTTGAGCCATTTCACTCCAATCGTCCATTCCAATAAATGGAGCCACATCGGCATTAAAGTAGGCGATATCAGAATCACCGATATTTAGCGGAGCTTGCTGAGTTTGAAGGGCATGATATACCGCGTTGTCTAAATACATGGGAGTGATTTGGAAGGGGCAAAATTAGTTTATTTATGAGATCTTTAATGGGTTGTATTTTGAACCACAGATTGCCTTTAAATTAAGTTTTAAGTTATTGAGTTTTTAGTTATTAAGTTTTGGGCAGCTTTGCTGCATGGAGCTCACAAAGGATAGAGAAGGGAGAGAAGTTGCACTAAGAGAGGCTGCTGCAAACATACTTTTTTGACTACGGAATAACTTTAGGTCAAGTTTTAAGTTATTGAGTTTTCAGTTGTTAAGTTTTGTGCAGCTTCGCTGCTTGGAATTCGCAAAGGTTAGAGAGGTGAGAGAAGTTGCACAAAGAGAGGCTGCTGCAAACATACTTTTTTGACTACGGAATAACTTTAGGTCAAGTTTTAAGTTATTGAGTTTTTAGTTATTAAGTTTTGCGCAGCTTCGCTGCATGGAGCTCACAAAGGATAGAGAAGTGAGAGAAGTTGCACTAAGAGAGGCTGTTGCACAAATACTTTTTGACTAAAGAATACCTTTAAATCAAGTATTAAGTTATTGAGTTTTGAGTAATTAAGTTTTGCGCAGCTACGCTGCTTGGAATTCGCAAAGGATAGAGAAGGGAGGGAAGTTGCACAAAGAGAGGTTGCTGCAAACATCCTTTTTGACTAAAGAATAACTTTAGGTCAAGTTTTGAGTCAACATTTTATATGAGTTTGCAAAGCCTAGTATAACAATTTTATCCTAAAACCTAAAGCCTAATCCCCTAACGCCTAAAGCCTAAAACCTAAAGCCCAACAACAAACTTCCTCCACTACTCAATTCTCCCTACATTTACACAAAAAAGTGAAGAAGCGCGCTAATTATATCAGTTGGGATGAATACTTTATGGGAGTGGCACTATTGTCGGGTCATAGAAGTAAAGACCCTCATACTCAAGTGGGGGCTTGCATTGTAAATGATAAAAACAAAATTGTTGGAGCAGGCTACAATGGGTTGCCTGCCGGCTGCGATGACGATGAATTTCCTTGGAGCAAGGAAGGAGGATTTTTGGAGACGAAGTACGCTTTTGTTTGTCATGCCGAATTGAACGCTATTCTCAACAATATCGGCATGGACCTACATGGCTGTAAAATTTATACGGCTTTGTTTCCTTGCAACGAATGCGCTAAAGCCATTGTTCAATCAGGAATTTCAGAAGTTGTGTATCTTTCAAATAAATACGAACACACCGATAGCGCGAAAGCTTCTAGGAGAATGCTAGAAACAGCCGGAATTAAATGCCGTGAAGTGGAAACCCAAATTGAAACAATTACGTTATCGTATAGAAAAGAGGATGTATAAAAACAATCTAAATAAACAACCATGCGTAAACTAACACTTATTCTTGTTGCTTGCTTTGCAACCCTTGCCTCAACTGCACAATGCGATACTGCTTCCATGATTAAAGAATGGTTGCGCGCTAAAGCTTACACACTTGAATACTTAGAAGCCATGCCGGCTGATAAATACGACTTCAAGCCAACCGCTGAAATGAGATCCTTTGCGCAGCAAATGCTCCACTTTACGGATGCTAATTTCGGATTTGCAGCTGCTATCTCCGGATTGAAAAGCCCTGTTGGTTTTGGAGAAGCAGAGAAAGCAACGGATCAATCAAAAGCCAATGTAGTGAAATTGGTGTCTGATGGATACGATTTTGTAATTGCTGCCATTCGTGCTACCAAACCCGAAGACTTGGCTACGAAAATCAAAATGTTTGGTAGATTCGAAATGTCTAAATGCGAAGCTTTTGCCAAAGCATTCGAACATCAAACACACCATCGCGGTCAAACTACGGTATACATTCGCCTTGCCGGTGCTAAGCCCCCTCAGGAAAAATTATTCTAAGTTTCTATACTTAAGTAGTAAATTTAAAAAGTGAGAAAACCTTGTTCCAAGAACAGTTTTCTCATTTTTTATTAGATCAAACCATTGTTTATGACCCGTTTCATTGCTGTTGTGCTCGCACTCTTCGCGAGTTCTACTGTTTTGTCTCAATCCCTTTCCGTTAAAAGTACCGACAGTCGTTATTTGTTAAAAGTAGAAGTCACACCGGCAGGAATTCTACAGTATTCCCTTTCTTTCTTAGGAAAACAAGTGGTACAGCCCTCAGCATTGGGCTTCGACTTGGAAAAGCCGAAGACGAAGTTGAATAGATTTAAATTGGAGTCAGTAGATTCTTCTTATATCAATCAAAATTGGGCACCGATTTGGGGTGAATATGCCACAATTAAAAATGAGTACAAAGAATTGGTGCTTCACGTAAAGCAAACAACTAATCCTGCAATTCAAGTCGCTGTGCGTTTTCGGTTGTTCAAAGATGGACTTGGTTTTCGATACGAATTCCCATCTCAAACAAACCTTTCTCATTTTGTAGTAAAGGAAGAAAATACGCAAATTGTTGTTGGGAAGAATCATACCGCGTTTTGGATTCCCGGCGATTATGATACCAACGAATACCTTTACAATACTACTAAACTGAGTGAGGTACATGCATTAGCTGCTGCGAAGAAAGAGAAAGATATTGCGGTCACTTCTTTGGTGAGCGATCAAACGGTTCAAACACCATTGTTATTGAAATCGGCTGATGGACTCTATATTAGCATTCACGAGGCAGCGCTTCGAAACTATCCGGCTTGGCTGTTGAATTTGAACAAGGCAAATTTCAGCTTTGAATCAACCTTGGTTCCCGATGCCGTTGGCAACAAAGCTTATTTACAAACGCCTGCAAATACACCCTGGAGAACGATTTTGGTGAGTAACAAAGCAACCGAAATTTTGGCTTCTACTACCATCTTAAACTTAAATGAACCAACGGCATTTGAAAATACTTCCTTTATCAAACCACAGAAATTCGCAGGAATGTGGTGGGAAATGCACGTGGGCAAAGCCAATTGGCCATTAGCAGGGGGTAAGCACGGTGCCAATACCGAAAATGTAAAAAAGTATATTGATTTCGCGGCAGCGCATAAATTAGATGGTGTACTTGTAGAAGGTTGGAATCAAGGTTGGGAAGATTGGTTCGGCAATTGGAAAGAAAACGTATTTGATTTTGTGAGTCCTTATCCGGATTACGATATTCAGTACCTCACTAAGTATGCGCAATCGAAAGGCGTCCGTTTGATCATGCACCATGAAACCTCCGGTGCCGTTACAAATTACGAGCGAAGAATGGATACGGCGTATCGTTTCATGAATTTAAATGGAATCAATACCGTAAAAACAGGTTATGTTGGAAAAATTATTCCCCGCGGAGAACACCACGATGGCCAATGGATGGTGAATCATTATGAGCGCGTTGCAGCTAAGGCTGGTACCTATGGAATTATGGTGGATGCACACGAATCGGTTCATCCAACAGGATTACACCGAACTTTTCCCAACTGGATGGCCAATGAAGCCGCACGAGGTACCGAGTTCAACAATGCTCCAACACTAGGGATTACACCGGAACATACCACCATCATTCCTTTTACCCGTTTAATGGGAGGTCCCATGGACTTTACCCCCGGTATGTTTCACATGAAGTTGAATCAATTTGATCCTTCGAGAAAAACAGTTATTCGAACAACACTTGCGAAACAACTAGCCTTTTATATTACCATCTATAGTCCATTGCAAATGGTATCAGATCTACCGGAGAACTATGAAGGTAAAATGGATGCGTTTCAATTTATTGAAGACGTACCGGTTGATTGGGCAGACACGAAGATATTGGCTGCAGAACCCGGCGATTATTTAGCTATTGCAAGAAAAGATAAGAAATCGGAAGATTGGTACTTAGGTGCCGTAACCGATGAGAACAAACGCGCCTTGGCCCTTTCATTGAATTTCCTTTCCCCCGGAAAGAAATACGAAGCCATTATTTATGCTGATGCCGATAATGCAGATTTTGAAAAGAACCCCGAGGCCTATAAAATTAGCAAGCAAATGGTACAATCTACCGACCAATTGTCCTTTCAATTGGCCAGAAGCGGAGGAGTTGCCGTTCGTTTCCGATTAATGGACTAAGTTTGAGTCTAATTTTAGATTCATGCAAACACCGCAACCGTTTTTGATGTTTTCGGGCGCAAATTATGCGCGTGTGCAGGAGGCTGTCGATCTGTATCTTCAAGCTTTCCCGGAAGCATCGATACAATCAATTTCTTATGATCATACCGCTTCTGAATCGAAGGGAAAGAAAGTAGTAAGTATGGTGGTATTAAAGATCAAAGAATTGGAAATTCGAATGATCGATAGTGCCTACGATCATCAGTTTAACTTCACCCCATCGCAGAGCTTTTTTATCACTTGCGATTCACTTGAGGAATTTGAGCGTTTGCATTACCATTTGTCGGAAGACGGTAAAGAGCTGATGGCACCTGGGTCTTATGGATTCTCTGCACGATTCACTTGGTTCAACGACAAGTTTGGAGTATCGTGGCAAATTAATTTACCTTAAACTAATTCTATATGTCTTTAAAAGACCAATTCTTAATTCGGCCGGATATTCATTTCTTAAACTTTGGATCTTTTGGCGCAGCGCCCAAGCCTGTTTTCGAAGCTTATCAGAAATGGCAATTGCTTTTAGAGCAAGAATCAGTTCAATTCATCGCATTCGATGGTCCGAAATATTTGGCAGAAGCCAGACAGGCTTTGGCAACTTATATCAATTGTGATAACAAAGACAATTTAGTTTTTGTTACCAATCCTTCTTATGCAGTGAACATTGTAGCTCGAGGATTGGATTTGAAAGAAGGAGATGAAATATTGGCCACGGATATTGAATACGGGGCATGTGATAGAACCTGGGATTTTTATTGCACGGAGAAAAAAGCAGTGTATCGCAGACAACATATTACCCTCCCTGTTACTACCAAAGAACAATTTGTAGAAGACTTTTTTAAAGGTTATAACGAGAAAACAAAAGCTGTTTTCATTAGTCATATTACTAGTGCTACTGCACTCATATTGCCAGTGAAAGAGATCTGTGCGAAAGCGAAGGAATTGGGATTGATCACTATTGTAGACGGGGCACACGTGCCGGGGCATATTCCATTTGATCTTTCTACTATCCAAGCTGATTTTTATACAGGCGCCTGTCACAAGTGGATGATGGCTCCCAAAGGATGTTCTTTTTTGTATGCGCATCCATCTGTTCAACATTATTGTGACCCCTTGGTGGTGAGTTGGGGGTATAAGGCAGCGAAGCCCTCCAATTCTCAATTTTTGGACTATCATCAAATGATCGGCACCCGCGATTTTTCTGCCTTCTGTACACTACCAACTTGTGTTGAGTTTATGGCAAAACATAATTGGCCTGAGGTGGCCCGTTATTATAGAAATATGGTAAGAGAACAAGCGCCCCGCTTTTTCGAGCTTTTGAACAGTAAACCCATATCGCCTTTAACAGATCACTGGTTGGGACAGATGATCAGTATTAAGATCAATACCGATCAACCAGAACTGTTACAACGCACGCTGTTTACTGACTATAAAATTGAAGTGCCAATTATGGTTCAGAATGCTGATATCTACTTGCGTTATTCACTGAACGCATTTAACACGATAGAAGATTTAGATGCTTTGTACAATGCTCTTGTCCAGTGTAAAGAGTGCGGATTATTTAAGTCAAACTAATTATTGTGAACATACCACTAAAGACACTTCAAAACGAATGGGTTCGATTAGAGCCACTAGTAGAGTCAGATTTTGAGCGTTTGTATGAAACGGCCTCTGACCCTTTGATTTGGGAGCAGCATCCCAATCCTGATCGATATAAAAGAGAGGTATTTGCTAATTTCTTCAAAGGAGCGATGGAGTCGAAAGGGGCCTTGATTATATTTTCAGAAAAAGATGGTTCCGTTATCGGAAGTTCTCGTTTTTATGATTTCAAGCCCGAAGAGCGAGAGATCAAGATTGGTTATACTTTTTTCAATCGAGCTTCATGGGGTCAACCTTTTAATAAATCAACGAAGGCGCTGATGATTGAATACGCCTTTCAGTTTGTTGAGTCCATCATTTTTCATGTAGGTGAAACCAATTTCAGATCACAAAAGGCAATGGAAAAAATTGGGGGAGTAAAAATTGGAACAGAAGTAGTGGCCTATTATGGAGAACCCGATCGGGTGAATTTCGTGTATCAAATTAAAAAAGCGGAAGCATGAGTGTAACCGATTGGATAGGCGCCGTTGGTGTATTTATCTTGCTTGTTGCCTATGTACTTAATAATTACAACGTGCTGCAGGGGAATGGAGTTTGGTATCCATTGTTGAACACGCTCGGCGCCGGACTTGCCTGTTATGCTTCTATTCGCTTAGTGTATTATCCGTTTATTGTACTTGAAGGAGTGTGGTCGCTGGTTTCCGCGATTGCATTGTTAAAAGCTTTGAGGTTGCGATAGGTTCAAAACTCCAATAACTTCCATTGAACCGCAGTTTTTACGAGCGCGGCAGTATTTTTTGCTTGTAATTTAAGTAGTAAATTTTTTCGGTGCGTGTCTACCGTATTGCTGCTTACAAAAAGACGTTCAGCTATTTCATTGTTTGTAAGCCCCTCTGCAATAAGCACCAATACTTCTTTTTCACGTTTGCTAATAACAGGCATTTTCAAGTCCTCGCTTTTTCTCAATTCCTGCGCCACTTCCAAACTCATATAGGATTTTCCCTTCATAGCCTCATGAATGCCTTGCATGATTTCTTGTTGACTGGCATTTTTGAGTAAATAGCCCGAGGCTCCATACTCCATCATGGCTTGAACATAGCTTGCTTGGTTAAACGTACTTAATGCAAGTATAAAAATAGATGGATAAAGAGATTTTACTTCTTTGCACAAATCGATACCGCTTTTGTCGGGCAAGTTAATGTCCATTAATATTACATCAGGCTTGTGTGTTACTAGAAAAGCCATGCAACTTGCAGCAGATGAGGCATGCCCCATCCATTCAATTTCTTTTTCATTCTCTAACAAAGATCGAATTCCTTCAATCACCATGAAATGGTCGTCTACAATAAAAATCTTAGTCTTCATAATTTTCTATTTCAATGTGAAAGGAACTTCCTTCGTTGGGGGCTGATTTGATGTCAATAGTTCCGTTAAGCAGTTCAATTCTATTGTTTATGTTACTCATACCAATGCCAGAACTGTTGCTTAGTGTAGTTGGATCAAAGCCGATTCCATCGTCTTCAACTGTGATGGACAAACAGTTGCCGGAAAGACTTAGTTGCACCAAGGCCGTTTTCGCTGAAGCATGTTTTAAAATATTGTTGACTAACTCTTGAACTATTCGGTACACATGTACAGAGTTCTTGTTGTTGGGGCTGTTTTCCATACCAAGACTTTGATAAGAAATAGCTATTTTACCCGATTGGTTGAGTTCTTTGCAATAATCGTTCAATGCAGCATTTAAACCGAATTTCAACAAGTTTTCGGGCATCATATTGTGGGCCACTCTCCTCATTTCTTGAATAGAGCTGTTAAGCATGTCGATGCTTCTTTCAAAACGCAGTGCCCACTCTGCGCTCAATACCATGTTTTCTTTCATAGAATTCAATGAATGTTTTATTCCACTAAGCATGCCGCCCAAGCCATCGTGCAAGTCTTTCGCAATTCGTTGCCGTTCTTGGGTTTCGCCTTGCAGCACCGCTTCTGTGGCGTTTAGCTTTTTCTCGTATTCTAATTCCGCAATTTTTTGATCTTTTAATAACTGTTTTTGCCTGAAGTTTTTATAATATAACCCTGCTATTACTACTAAAACAATTAGGATTCCTATTAATGTGTAGTTCCAATTTCGCTTTTGAGATAGCTCAAGTTTTTGGATTTTCTGATTCTTCGTTAGTTGCTCAATCCGTTCCTGTTTTAATTGAAGTTGGTATTTTTTCTCAATGGCCACTGATTGTTTTCTCACTCTCTCATTTGTTACAGTATCTTGAAGTAAGGAGCTCCAATTCTTATAAATGGATGCTTGTTCCAACCGATCTGTAGCCATATAGATATTTGAAAGCAACTCGAGACAATAGGCTTTTTGCATCTTTTGAAGCGTTTCATCGCTCACTTTAATGGCTTCTTGCGCATATATTTCTGCCTTCTTAAAATCCTTTTTATAGAAATAATAGTAGCCCATTCCTCTTAGGCTGTTTACCTCTGAACTTCTATTCTTCAATTCCCTTGACAATGCCAAGGCTCTGGTTGCATAAGGCTCTATTTTGTCGTATTTAGTTTGTTTAATAAGAATGTCCATTCTATTGAGATTTACACTCAATTCTAAGTTTCGGAAATTGTATTTCCGAATGATTGGCTCAGCTTCATCAATACATTTCGTGGCTTCTTTATAATTACCGCTTCGGTCGTAGGCATTTCCTAAATTCAATAGGATGTTAGCGTACTGAAATGGATTGTCTTCTAATACCGCTACTTTTTTTGCTTCAAGGCTCATTTCGATCGCTTTCTCTGTTTGTTGAACGGTTAAATAGAGAATGCTCATGTTGTCTAATACAATTGACTGAACAATGGGGTTGTCCATCTTCTTTAGGTATACGATTGCTTTTTCGAAATACAATAGGGCAGAGTCTGCTTCGTCCATATTTGTGTACGCTGCTGCTAAATTGGAATAGGCTTTTCCTAGTTCTATCTCATTTTTTAAACCCAAACAGATGTCTATGCTTTTCCGATTTAAAAGAACCGCTGAATCGAATTTTCCCTGTGCGTTGAGAACAGCAGTATAATTAGCGATGTATTTATGGATTCCAAATGGGTAATTTAACCGCTCACTGAGAATCCTTGCTTTGTCATAGTATTGCTTGGCTTCTTCTAAATTGGAATATTCAACTTGCTGCCCAATTTTTATAAGAAGAAATACTTTATTAGTGTCTTCTTTAGCGGAAACTAAGACTTTCTTTAAAGAGTCGATATTATCAATTCCCTGAGCTTTTGTAAGGATTGCCGAAAATAACAATATGAAAGTTAGAAATACCCGCATAAATGCAAATACGGTTCTTTCAATGTTATCGAAATCACGTTTTTCCATGATTTTGTTTTGGATAGGTAAATACTTGTATTGCCTTAAATTAAGTATATTTAGTATATTTTAATGAGTTGACTATTGAAAATAAAGTGTCTCAATCATTTCACGACATACTTGTTAATGAGCGATGACGCTATATAAAAGTATACTCTTCTATCCAAGCGACTCCTCCTACCGATATTTTGAGTGGGTCCCACGAGGTCCCAGAGTATCCCGAAGGGATTATCGAAGGACCGATGTGGGGGCCATGAAAAATATCGAATGTTAAATAAAAAAATGCGGGGTCATTCCGAACGACTGAGTTTGCAAAGCAAACGAAGGAGAGAGGAACCTCGGAATGGGTTTTGCAGAAAGAACCCGATTTCGAAGCATTGACGTTACATGATATTAAGTGCTAGGTTAATGAGTAATTTAGTTATTTAGTTTTTAACTTGCTTCACCATTGACTCATTGCGCTCATGTTCACTCAACAATGTGCAGAGAACAAATTGAAACCGGTATCTTTTGCAATGCTCAAACTCAAAAGCTAAATAACCAAATCACTCAAAAACTCACCAACGAGTTTAGTGAAAAAAACTGCTTCAAAAGCGCCTCTACTATAACAACGCGTTTTGAGGTCCCTCTCTCGCTGCGACTGCTTCGCAGCCTCGCTCGTTCGGGATGACGGGATTTTTTAAAAACAACCCAGATTTCTCTCATCCTTCTTCAGGCCTTTGGCCTTGCGAAGCATGCTCGAAATGGCTTCGGACATCATTTTCGACAGAGATGGACGAATGGAACTTAAAAAATGAAATCACTTTTAATGTATAAGCAGTATACAACAGAGCAAATGTAGGAGAAAGCAATCTTTCTTTTTGATACATCAGTTTTTCTTGATTAGCCAATAGTACAACGCGTTATATTTTAATGTATTAGAGAGCCTTATTTTACGCTTATTTGATTCCCTTTAAAAGATTCCCCTTTTTAAGTGAGTGCGGCGGTTTCATATTTATGCATATTTGGGAAAATTTAGTTTATGAAACGTCTTCTATTTTTTAGTGTGGTTCTTACTTTTTGCTCTTGTCAATTTAGCGCAGGAGTGAGTACAGATTTAGCAACGGGGCTCACCATTTCCAATAAAGGTCTCTCTTATTCTGAATCGATCATGGCTTCGGGAGGAAAGAAAATGGAATCCAATAAGTTGAAATTGGGATCCGAGTTTATTGTAGGGGCAACCGGTTGTTCAGGATTTACTTCTAAAGCAGGCCTTGTTTTTCCTGCGTGTAGTATTGTATTAAGAGATGAGAAAGGAACTACTATCCTCAATATTGCGGATGCGTTCGAGGCACTTAAGGATGGGCGTAAACCTAACGAGTCAAGTGAACTTACTGCTACTATAACAACAGGTTCTCCCATGAATGTTGGTATGACTTATGCCTATGAAGTGATTTTTTCAGATCGAATGGATACATCCAAAATCATAACTTGTAAAGGAACAATTGTGATGGAATGAGTCTTGGACTGTTACTGCTTACGCATATTTGATCGGAACTTGCTTTTTGTTCAGTAGCTGGATTAAGTCAACCGCGAAATCTTCCTCAAAGTCATCGGCTGCTATGTCTTTTACAAATTGTTTGTTGTTGAAGAAGGAAATGATCAATTGCGGCTCGCCTAGGCCAATCGTTTTTGGTTTCTTTTCTATCATTAGATCAAGATTTGAGAAGCTGATGGCTATTGTTTTCATACTTCCCAATAGACGGCGATACTCGAGCTGTACTTCATTCTTTGCTAGTTGAACTTTAATGCAAACAATATGCTTATTGAAACAGTAGAGTATTACAAAGCTGGTCAGTAAAATAAACGCAGTAACGTAGAATACTTGCCCGAGTAAATCAAGACTAAACATCTTATTGATGAGTACAAAGAAAAGTACGAGTCCTATTAAATAGAAGAGATAGAGCAAAAAGTCGCTAACAGGCTTTCTGCCGGAACGATAAACAACTTCCATGATGCTTAGAATAAGGTTGAGCCAAAGGTAAGCAAGAAACTAACAATTAGCAATAGTGGAAGAAACAAATTAAAAAATAGCGGGTGCTACTCTTGTTAGCTGTGAATCAATGAGCACTAATTCACAGTAAATCAATTTTATAACAAAGGCATTTTATGGGGAATGTGTTTAATAGTATCAGTTTTTTGTTTTTAGTTTTCGGCGAATAGGTTCATCATATAATTTCAGCGCCGCATAAGCTGCTATAAAGAAAAGGAAGAAGAGACCAATGGCTACCGGCACAATTTCAGCTGGTGTTGGCTTTTTTAATGCGATCCACATGGTGTAGATATAAATAATAGGATAGTGTATAATGTACACGGGGTAAGAAATGCCTCCTCCTAAATTGCAGAGTTTTTTTCCCAGTTCAGATACGTTCGCGGCAGCGCCCAACAGGATAATAACAGGAAAAATCAAAATTATAGCCATCGCTTCAAATCCTCCGTTTACATGCAAGTTTGAAAATCGCGGCGTAAAAAAAACAGCTATAAGTAAGGCTACTGAAGCGAGGCCACTATAGGGGATCGATATTTTCCAATTAGAACGAAATAAGAAAAGCCCTGCAAAAAAGGGGAATAGCATTCTGGTTAAACCAATCCAGAATGTATCGAAACCCCAGCCTGTTCCCAGATCACCTCGTTGGATCGCCACAGCTGCCAATGCTAAGCCGGAAAATACACAGAGAATTGCGAGGGCTTTTTGACTGAACCGTCTAAAGCCAATAGCATATAAGAAATTCGCAATGTATTCTTGGAACAAACTCCAAAGTGGGCCGTCAATTGAATGGGTTTCATTCCAGCCTCTTACATCAGGATGTGGTAAGAGTGTGAACGCAAGTACCATCGTTAAGAGAAGTTTACCCAAACCGAACTTGCTTTCAGCAGGTAGAAAAGGATCAAACCAGTAAGCAACTACACCAATTATCACAGAAAGAATCACCATTGGATGCAATCGGATCATTCGAATTTTGAAGAATTGCCCCATTGTCATTGTAGACCAACGGTCGTCGTACGCATAACCCACCACAAATCCTGAAAGCATAAAAAAGAAGTCTACCGCCAAGTACCCATGATTTTCCGGATGAACCGGTACCGGGAAATAGGCTTCAAAGAGGTGATAAACAACCACTAAGATGGCTGCAACGCCTCTTAGTCCATCTAACAGGGGGAAATGGGCTTTATTACTCATATGGCAACTGATCGGGTTTGGTAGGGAAGATACATAAAAACCATTTTTTATACGAACGGGATCGTGGATTTCTGGTGGTTTTGTTTTTTTTATTGACCTTAGTGGTCTTTAAAACTTAAACAATTGCAATATGAAAAATGCTATTAGTTGGTTTGAAATACCTACTACTGATATCAACAGAGCGCAGCTTTTTTACGAAACCATTTTCCAAATGAAAATGCAGGCAATGGATTTTGGAGAAATGAAAATGCGTATGTTTCCTTTGGAAGACCCCATGACACAGGTTGGAGGTACATTGATTCAAACAGATGGTTTTCATAAGCCTTCTGCTACCGATGGTCCATTGCTGTATTTGAATGGAAATCCCGACTGCTCCATCATATTAGATAGAGTAGAGGCGGCCGGCGGAAAAATAATGATGCCCAAAACAACCATCTCTGAAGAATATGGTGATATGGCTGTTTTTATTGATACCGAAGGCAATAGAATTGCACTCCACAATGTGCCAGCTAAATACTTGAACCTTTAAATAGATCACTATGATAGTTTTATATATTATTTTAGGAATTCTAGCTGCCATCGCTATTGTGGCATTATTTGTGAGCCGTGATATGAAGGCCACCAGAGAAGTAATTATCAATAAACCCTTACCCGAAGTTTTTGATTTTATCAAACAGCTAAAAAATCAAGACCTTTATAGTAAGTGGAATACGATGGATCCCAACATGAAGAAATCGTATAAAGGAGAAGATGGAACCGTAGGGTTTGTGAGTGCGTGGGAAGGAAACAAGCAAGTTGGTCAGGGTGAACAAGAAATACTAGCCATTGTAGAAGGAAAATCGATTGATTCAGAATTGCGATTCATTAAGCCATTTAAAAGTATAGCGAAGGCAAAAATGACCACCGAAGCGATAAGTGATCAGGCTACTAAAGTAAGTTGGGGTTTTGAGGGCAAAATGAATTATCCGATGAATTTCATAAAGCTTTTCATAAAGATAGAAGAAGGTGTAGGGAATGATTTTGCTTTTGGCCTGAGTCGTTTAAAAGACTTGTTAGAAAAATAATACAATCATATACATGCGTAATTTGCTAAAGCTGGAACAAGGCGGATTGATCTTCCTTTTTTCCTATGTTTATTTCACCATGTTTCCGGGCGAGTGGAAGTTTTATCTGGCATTGTTTTTTGTTCCGGATGTTAGCTTTGCCGCATATGCTCTTTCTAAAAAAACAGGAGCCATTGTTTATAATATTCTCCATCACCAAGGCTTTTTGGCTGTGCTTGCCTTCGGAGGTTATTATTATTCCAATGAATGGATATTGAAACTGGCACTTGTGTTCTTATCACACTCTACGTTCGACCGATTTATGGGATATGGTTTGAAGTATTACGATGCTTTTGAACATACTCACTTGGGTTGGATTGGAAAACAAAAAGCGTTAAACGAAGAACCCGCATCATAAAAAAAGCCTCCGTTCATTAAAAATGACGGAGGCTTTTAAGTTGTAGTGTATACTGCTAAACGAATAGCATAATTAATGTGAGAATGATTCCCGCCAAGGTAAAATACAATCCCTTTTTAAAGATGGCAGTTTTGGGGAGAAACATCCAGAAGGAAGAAACAACAAAAAACAACAAAGCCAATCCAAAGAAAATATTCAAATAGAACAATGGATCTTTCGTGGTTGCTTTGTGAAGTTTTGTAAACTTATTAATGATGAAAGGAAGCTCTTTTACTTTGTAAGAAACTGCTCCGGTCGTTTTGTTATACGTTCCGTCTTTAAAGCTTTGAACTTCTCCTTCGGAAGACGTGAATTTCAGATCGCGCATTTTTATTTCTTTTCCTAAATCTTCAGCGCTTAAATTGGCCGCTACTGTCTTTTCAATCAGTTTCTCCTTCTTAAGAAAATCAGTGGTTCTGAAAATCATAATGATTCCGCTGAACGCATAGATGGCCATAATACCTGCCAAGAAATACCCGAGATACCGATGCCAAACACGCATGTTATGTTGCATTTTACTGCTCATAAAGTAGATATAAAATTTATAGATAATATTTCGTGCAAGATAAGGGAAAATGGAAAACGATGAAATTCAATTGACTAAAAGAGTAACTTCTCTTCACATCTTTTTTGCTTAAAAGAAATTAGGTGAGCGAAATGAACTTTCAAACAAAAGAACATTCGAGCTTTTCACAGTTGACCGGTTCTATGAATAAAACTAGATGGAAATAATTGTAGAAATAACACTTACAGCTTTACCCAACCATTTTATTCAGAAATGCATCCGTTAAAATAAGCACTAGAAAAACCGTAAAATTTGGCTTATGATGCATTCTTCACCCATACACTCAAAGCAAGTTCCGGAGGGCAGCAATGCTGTTTTCTCGATTGTAATTCCAACTTGGAACAACCTCGAATACTTGCAGTTATGTGTTAAAAGCATCCGCAAGAATTCTTCGTTGAAGCATCAGATCATCCTCCATATCAATGAAGGAAAGGATGGTACGCTGCCTTGGGCCATCTCTCAACCTGACATTTCATTTACATACAGTTCTAACAATATTGGTATTTGCTATGCCGTGAATTCTGCCGCAGCTTTGGCAAACACCAATTACATCGTTTTTTTGAACGATGATATGTACCTCTGTCCTGAATGGGATTTGCACCTTGTGCGAGAGATTCAAAAAATTGGTCACGATCATTTCTTCCTTTCAGGCACGGCTATTGAACCCAATTCAAATAACAACTGTTTCATATCAGCGAATTTTGGTAGTACACCAAAAGACTTTGATGAATACGGGCTACTTTCCAACTACAACAAATTGAAAGGCTCTGATTGGCTAGGGGCCACCTGGCCTCCCAATATTGTTCACCGCAAACTTTGGGAGGCCGTTGGTGGTTACAGTACCGAATTTTCTCCCGGTATGTACTCAGATCCCGATTTTTCTATGAAGTTGTGGCAAGCAGGAGTGCGCTATTTCAAAGGCGTATCCGAGTCGAGGGCCTATCATTTTGGCTCCGTTTCAACCAAAAAAATAAAAAGAAACAAAGGTCATTATCAATTCTTATCTAAATGGGGTATTAGTGCAAGTACCTTTACCAAATACTATCTAAAACGCGGATTGCCCTTCGATGGCCAGTTAGTAGAACCTCGATTGAGTTTATCTGTAAAACTTAAGAACGCTTGGAAGCGATTGGCACTGGTAACCGCTCCTGTTTCCGCTCAGTTATAAGCGTTGACCAAAGTGAATGATATTACCGCTATTGTCGAGAATGCTGAATTGACGCATGCCCCAAGGCTTGTCTTCAAGTGCGCCATTAGGATGAACGCATCCCAATAGTGTGCATTCATCATTCAACCCTTCAATTTTGTTTACTCTAACATAGCAACCGGTATTCTTTGGGATCTCAGGATCATTGCATTGCCACAAATGAATTTCAATTTCATCTCTGCTACACATAATATAGCCATCCCATACAGCATTTACTTCAAATTTTAAATTGGTATAGAAAGCAACTGTTTCTTCTTTGTTTAAGTAGGCAAGAATAGGTACAGCAGCGAGTAAAGACATAATCGTTTATTTTAGTGTTGCTAATTTTTCATTCAAGGCCAAAAATACACCATTGGTCCAACCAAATCCGTCTTGTCCTTCATATTCTCCTCCTCCGGCTTCCAACGAAACATCCACTACATTGTATTTCTCCATCATTTTGCCGGTTCTTGCAAATACTTGTCTATTAATGGCAACCCATCGATTCCCAATTTCTTTTGCAAGTTCGTTATCATTATAATGTAAGGCAGCTAGAAAGCCAACCCACTGCAAAGGTGCCCAACCATTAGGTGCATCCCACTGTTGCCCGCTGTTTCGTGTGGTGGTAAGTAAACCACCGTCTTTGAGCAACTGCTCTTTTGCGGTTTTTAATACGCTTCTCGCTCGATCTGCGTCACAAAGTTCTGCAAATAAAGGGAAGAGCATGGCTGCAGAAACGATTCCGGTTGATTTGCCTTCTTTGAAGTTGTAATCTGTATAAGTTTGCAACGATTCATTCCAACAATATTTTTCAATCAACTCTTTTCTTATTTCAGCGGCACCTGCATAAAAGACAGCTTTGTCTAAATCGTCGGTTTGAGCAAAAGCATCGCTTAAAATATGTTCCAACTGATATAGCAATACGTTCAGGTCAACAGGAATAATATTGGTGGTAGTGATGCTTGAGAAATCATTTCCATTTTCGAACCAGCGCGTTGAGAAGTCCCAACCCGATGCGGCAGCCGCTCGAATATGACGATAGAGTTCCCCTTTGGGTTGATGGCTCGAATTGGCCAGATGCATGTCTTCTTTATATGCTTCAGGTCGGGGTGTAGTGGCACTGTCCCAATACCTATTTAGCTGTTTCGTTGGTTCAATTTCAATTGCTGAACCTTTTTCCATCCAGAATTCGTACTCTTTTTCAAGAACGTTTCGATACTCATTGTAAACGCTTGAACCTTTAATGGACGCTAATAGTTGAACCATTAAACCAAAGAAAGGAGGCTGACTTCTAGTTAAATAGTAGGAACGATTTCCGTTAGGGATGAATCCATAAGTACTTATAAAATGAGCGAAATTTTTTACCATATCTTCTATCATGCTTACTCTATTCGACACTTTCAAACCCAACATGGTAAAATAGCTATCCCAATAATAGATTTCTCCAAAGCGCCCACCAGGTACTATGTAGGAATTCGGGAGCGCTAAAAGAGTTCCGGTATTTTCAGGGGAAGGGTCTCGGTATAAATTCTTCCACAATCGCTCAATATGTTCTTCTACGGAAGCAGCTTGATCTGATGGTTCAACGGCCCCGGCTTTCTCGGGAAGGGTAAAGTAAGTTGCTACAAATTCAGCGGTATTAAAATTGCTTTGCTTACTCATAGTTGTGAAAGCAACTTGCAATTCTTCAAGTGAAACTTTAGGGATGGAGTCGCAAAATGTTTTACTATCAGGAAAAAGTCCCGACAATTGAATTGTATTGAATAGCTCGTCTAAAGTTGTATGATCTCTCATTTATACAGTCATTTTGTTGCGAATGCTTCTGAATAGGGTTAAGAAAACAATCAATATACCAATTGGAATCAAGGAAAAATAAAAGGCGGTTTGTCCATCAAAGTGATGAAACACGGTTCCCGTAATGATTGATCCGGTAGTGCCACCTAATGCTGAAAACACTACGATCAGACCGCTCATCGGCGCATGTTTTTCCTTTGGTAGTGTAGAGAGAATAACTGAGTTGATAGCCGGATAAATTGGCGCCAACAGAAACCCGATGAAAGGGAACAGATAAGCCACTAACGGCGCATCCGACCAACCGGTCACCGGTTTTCCTTTAGCGGCATTGGCCATTGGCATCGACACAAGTACCAATCCGGCTGCTACTATCAAACACACCACTACTACTAAATACCAGTTTATCTTTTTTAAAACAACGCCAGCTGTAAATCTGCCTAGAGCCGTGCTTGCGGCTAAGATAGTTGCCATTTGAATGCTAAGAGCAGTGGGCAATTGCAATACTTTATTGTTGAATGTTGGCAGCCAACTCATGATACTTTGTTCTATCAAAACATATAAAAATGCATTTACAATAAAAACCAATACTACAGGAAGGCCAATGAGTTTGATCATGTCTACGAAGTCATTGCTCAAACGTCTTTGCTTTGCGCTTGCAATAGCTGATTCATCTATGATAGAGCTCGATAATAAGATCAGGGCGAGTAATGACAATCCTCCGAGTAGGTAGTATACTTTAAACCATTCTGTTGACAAAGGGTTGGTGTCGTCTACAAAGTAAGCGAAAATGAAACCTCCGGTTAATACGCCAATCATAAAGAAGCTTTCGAGATAGTTCATAAAGCTTGAGTGTTCTTTCTCATTGTTCACCAATAAGCCAATAGTGGCAAATACGGTTATTTTTATTAGTGCAAAGCCAACTCCAATGCAAGCAAATAACAATTTCACACTCCAAAATGCGGGAATAGATGGCATCAGCAAGCACATCAATGTAACCATCAACAAAGCAAGCTGCATCGCTCGCTTATATCCAATTCGAACAATAAACGAGGCAATAAGAAAGGAGCTAATGGCGATGCTAAGATCTTTGAATCCTTCGAGTACGCTGGCGCCGGTTTCGGAAACGCCAAAGTTTTTTTGCACTTGTAGAATGACCGTTCCTACACTGTTTAGTAAAATGGCGAATATAAAATAGTTGAGAAATAGAGAGATCGTTAGTTTGGCTTGTTTCATATGCAGTTGAGTATTGATTAAAGATAAGAGAAACTAAAAAATTTATAAAGTAAACCGGTGAAATAAAAAAGGCACTTCAAAACTGAAGTGCCTTCCTAAGGTGTATTGCTGTTTTTTAGTTGGATAGGAGGTCAAAGAGTTCTTTGTCCATTTGAGGTTTTACTTCGCATACATTGTTGAAGTGCATGGTGGGTGTGGCTTTTGCATCGTAAGCAGGCCATTTTGGTAGGCCTTTGTGATTAGGATTTCCGGTGCGAGCGAATTGTATCCAAGCATCACTCATTTTTGCCGCCAACGCTTTTGCATCTTTACCACCTCCGGTCATTTCTTCACATCTGTCAATATTGTTGAATACAAAAGGCAATTCCATACAATGGAATGCTTTGAATTTACCGTCCATTACGGGTGATTGCCACGTAAACAAATACATATAAACAGGAGCTGCATTTAAAGTGCTCTTTAAATTGGCTTGTTCTACAGAACCCGGTCGAAACATCGCATCAACATCAATTAAATCGGAAGGTTTGGTGTCGTTGGGATACGCTTTTTTTACTGCTTTGATATAAGCGTCGGCCTTGTCTTTATACCTATTTTTTATGAAGGTGTTGATTTGCTCTTCGGTAGCATTCGACATATTGGTGAACAAGGAGGTCATGAATTCGTTCTTTACAGTTCCGATCAATAAAGGAACATCTTTTGAAAGTTCCATTGCCTCTTTGCTAAAAGGCTGGTAAGGCAGGTCTTCACCGTCGAGGCTTGGAGACCATCCGCCACCTAATCCGGCTGCACCTTTACCGGCTTTGGCCAAGCTATCATTTACAATTTTCCAAGCTTTGTCGCCTGCGGCTACAAGTTTATCATAAGGAACTTTCTGCAAGCTGTCTACTTGTGAAGGTCCAAAATTTAAGAGGCGAAGCACATGAGCTCCCACTTGTTGCGTAACTGCTTTTTCGCGCATGGTGGTTTTAAAAGCACCGCTTTGATTGATCGCTTTGTGGAACAATCCTTTTGCTGATGGCATTGCCATCAACGCATTTACTTTGGCACCACCACCCGATTGTCCGAAGATGGTTACATTGCCTGCATCGCCACCAAAATTGGCAATATTTGCTTTTACCCATTCAAGTGCTGCACGGATATCAATGATGCTGAGGTTTGCTGAATGTTTGAATTTCTCATCGAAGGCAGAAAGATCTAAAAAGCCTAAGATGTTTAAGCGGTGGTTTATAGAAACTACCACAACATCACCTCTTTTGGCCAGTTGTTCTCCATCGTAAGAAGGAAGTTCTTGTGAAGATCCGGCAGTAAATCCACCACCATGGATCCAAAACAAAACAGGACGTTTTTTGCCATCGTTGATCCCGGGCGTCCATACATTAATTCTCAAACAATCTTCACTGGTATAGCCCCAATCGTGGTGAAACAAAAATTCACTTTCATCTTGTACAGAAGTAGTTGGCGTCATCAAAGGAGCAACGGGTCCATAAGTCATTGAACTTCGAACACCGGTCCAAGCTTTTGGCTTTTTAGGCATTTCAAAACGCTTTGCCTCTGCGTAGGGAATGCCTTTGTAAGTGTAAATAGTGTTGTGAATGTATCCACGTACTTTACCCGATTCAGTGGAAGTAACAGCAGTGTTTTCTCCGGTAACCAATTGGCTCTTACTTTGAGTTGCAATTACTAAGAAACCGGCAAGCAAAAAAATTGATTTTTTCATATTGTCTCTTTATTGAGACAATAATACTTAAATTTCAGGAAGAATTGAAAAAATTCTTACTTTCAAATATGGCTAAGTTTGACGGGAAACAAGCACGAACAAATATAGATTTTGATAAAGTGTATCTTCCATCAATTGCAGTAGATACCGTAATTTTTGGTTTTCACGAAGGCAAAATGAAGGTGCTGCTATTGCAGTATTTGAATACACGTGAATTGGCATTACCGGGTGGGTTTATTAAAATAAATGAAGATTTGAATGAAGCTGCTTTCCGAGTTTTGAAAGAACGCACTTCGCTTACTAATATATACCTTGAGCAATTCCACACTTTTGGTGATAGAAGTAGAAACGATGACTCCATGAAACGCATTACCAAAGCAACGGGTATGAAATTGGAAAAAAACCACTTCCTCCTTCGTCGTTTTGTTTCCGTTGGGTATTATGCTTTGGTCGATTATACAAAAGTGACACCGCAAAAAGATGCTCTTTCTGAAAATTGTACGTGGTACGATCTTGATAAGATTCCTCTTTTAATGCAAGACCATCGCTCAATTATCGATAAGGCCCTTTATACACTCCGTAAAGATCTAAATGAGAAACTTGTTGGTTTCAACTTGCTTCCTGAAACCTTCACTATGGCTGAACTTCAATTGTTATACGAAACGATATTGGGGAAGAAGTTTTTACGTACCAGCTTTCAACGAAGCATGTTGCAATTGGGCATCTTAAAAAAAGTGGCCAAGAAAATGACGGGTGGGGCTCATAAGGCTCCTTTTTTGTACCGCCTCAATAAGCGCTAGTCAACTGTGCATATCGTTGAGCTTTTCTAAAAAATGACAGTATTACTCCGGACCCTAGGTTCCCTAACTCATCTTTTGGAGAACCAAGCCTTCACTCTCTGATTTTCAAATTGTTAATAATCAATTGGTTGGGAGTGAGAAAATATTTAATCAAATAATTTAATCAAATGATTAAATTTGTTTTAAACTTGCACCCATGTCAAAGATCACTTCATCGATACAAGAACCCGGAGCTGAGGAGAAAATCAAAGAAGCGGCCAAGAAGGTTTTCCTGGCTAAGGGGTATGCAGCTACTCGTACACGCGATATTGCAGAAGAAGCCGGATTAAATTTGGCCCTTCTCAACTATTATTTTCGAAGTAAGGAGAATCTTTTTCACATTGTTATGATGGAAAAACTTCAGTTATTCTTCAATTCAATGATTGCCGTTTTTAGTAATAAAGAACTGAGCCTCGACGGTAAGATTGACACCTTTGTTGATCGATATATCACCGTATTAGTTCAGTATCCAGACCTGCCTATATTTATCATGAGTGAACTGCATCAACGGCCACAGGAATTTTTAAAAGAAATGAAAGTGCGCGAAGTAATACAACAATCGGGATTGCTTCAACAAATTCAAGAGCGATTGAAGCTGAGTGGTGGAGTGATGTCGACCGTGCATCCCATTCATTTTATCATGAACATCACTTCTTTATGTGTATTCCCATTTATAGCCAAACCAATTTTCCAATCGCTAACCGGCTTGGAAAAGGAAGGGTTTATTGCGCTGATGGAGCAACGTAAAGTGCTCGTACCAATCTGGATAAAGCAAATGCTAGGGGGCTAGCATTTTTTTAAAGAGAATTTAATCAAATGACTAAATTATAACTATATCATGAAGAGCTTTGTACAAGCAACCATCTTTGCCATCGTTGCTATACCATCTCAGGTGCATGCTCAAAAGCAGTCGACACTAAACATCGACTCTTGCTTTTCTTGGGCCAAACAAAATTATCCTTTGATTCGACAAGCGGACTTGATTCAAAAAAGTACAGTATACTCTGTAGAAAATGCATCAAAAGGGTTGTTGCCGCAGATTACAGTTAACGGATCAGCCACCTACCAGTCGGACGTTACTTCGTTTCCGATATCAATCCCAAATGTGAAAGTGCCTACTATTAGTAAAGATCAATACAAGTTGTATGCAGAGCTGAATCAGCCTCTAACCGATGTTTACGCTATTCGTCGGCAAGAAGCACTCGTAAAGGCAAACGCTGCTGTTGAACAACAAAAGCTGGAAACAGAATTGTATAAAATAAAAGAGCGCATCACTCAACTTTATTTTGCAGTGCTGCTGCTCAACGAACAAGAAACACAACAGCAACTCCTCCTAAAGGATATAAAGGCTTCTTTGGAAAAGATGAAAGTAGCAGTATCAAATGGCACTGCATCTCAAATGAATCAGTATTTATTAGAAGCAGAATTTGTAAAAGCTAAACAAAGGCTCACTGAAATTCAATCCGGTAAAAAGGGCTATCTCCAAATGCTTGCTACATTTATTTCAAAAGATCTTGATGAAACCACTCTATTTGAAACGCCTACTCTTCTAGTAGAAAATACCAACAACAACCGACCTGAATTGAAACAATATAGTGCGCAGAAAGCGGCAATAGCCGCATCAGGAAAACTGACCGATACCAAGCTCATACCAAGAGTTTTCTTGTTTGCACAAGGAGGATATGGAAGGCCGGCCTTAAACATGCTGAACAATGAATTCAAATTGTATGGTATCGGCGGAGTTAAGGTTGGTTGGAATTTGTCTGCTTTTTATACTCGAAAAAACGATAAACAACTCATTGAGTTAAGTAAAATGCAAGTAGAAGCACAAGAACAAACTTTTCAGTTGAATACCAATATATCGGTAGCACAGCAAAATACAGAGTACGACAAAATCAATGAACTACTTAAAGACGACGCATCCCTAGTAATCCTTAGATCTCAAGTAAAGCAATCGGCCAATGTTCAATTAGAGGCGGGAACGATCTCTGCATTGGATTTAGTGAATTACATAAATGCGGAGGACCAAGCCAAGCAAGCACTGTTACTTCATAAAATTCAATTGTTACAAGCAGCCTATACAAAACAATTAACCTTAGGAAATTTATAATATCAGTTAATATGAAAGCAATTCAATACATCGCCACTTTAGTACTGTTTTTTGCCTCTTGCAAAGGATCCGACAAAGATTTTGACGCTACCGGAAGTTTTGAGGCAGATGAAACTATTATCTCTTCAGAAGTTACCGGTCAACTAAAAGATTTTGTTATTAAAGAAGGGGAACAATTAAAGGATAATGCCTACATAGGATATATCGATACAGTTCAACTTTTCCTCAAGAAAAAGCAATTGGAAGAGCAGATTAAAGCTGTTGGAAATCGGGTACCGGACGTTTATGCACAAACCAATTATTTTGTAGCTCAAGAATCACTCTATAAAACAAAACTTCATTCATTAAGTCAAGAGTTGGAACGCGCCAAGAAATTGGTGAATGGAGGAGCAGCCGGTAGCAAGCAGATCGATGATATTCAAAATGTCATTGATGAGGTTCAAAAGCAGATGGCCGTTACAGCAGAACAGAAAGCAGCACAAGTTTCTGCGTTAACTACACAGGCAAAGGGCTTGAAAGCAGATCCAATGCCGCTCTTTTATCAGATTCAACAGATCAACGATCAATTATCTAAATCACACCTCAACAGTCCGATGAACGGCACCGTTTTAACGACCTATGTGCGTAAGAATGAGTTATTGACTGCCGGAAAGCCTATTTATAAAATTGCAGATTTAAGTACCATCACACTCCGCGTATACATTACAGAATCGCAACTGGTAAAAGCTAAAATTGGCCAAGCGGTTAGAGTACTCACCGATGATGGCAAAGGTGGTAAAAAGGAAGCCAAGGGTACAATTAGTTGGATAAGTTCTAAAGCGGAATTCACGCCTAAAACCATACAAACTAAAGAAGAGCGTACCAATCTTGTGTATGCTGTGAAAGTGGCTGTTACAAATGATGGCAGCTACAAGATTGGAATGTATGGTGAAATCAAATTCTAGCAAAATGTCATCAATAAGCATTCGCGAGATCAATAAAAGCTATGGCAAAGGAACTATTGCGGCTCTAAAGAACATCAATTTGGATGTAGCCGCCGGGGAATTGTTTGGATTAATTGGTCCGGATGGTGCCGGCAAAACTACTTTGTTCAGAATACTAACAACCCTTTTGTTACCAGATAGCGGTTATGCAACAGTTGGTGGCTACGATGTATTGAAAGATATCAAGCAAATTAGAAGTAGTGTTGGCTATATGCCGGGGAAATTCTCCTTGTATCAAGATCTATCAGTGGAGGAGAACTTGCGTTTTTTTGCAACGGTATTTGGCACAACCATACAAGAGAATTACAACTTGATTAAAGACATATATGTTCAACTGGAACCCTTCAAAAACCGAAGAGCAGGGAAGTTGTCCGGAGGTATGAAACAAAAGCTGGCGCTATGTTGCGCGCTGATTCACAAACCAACGGTGTTGTTTTTAGATGAACCCACAACCGGAGTTGATGCCGTTTCACGAAAAGAATTCTGGGGCATGTTGAAGAATCTAAAAAGAGAAGGCATCACAATTTTTGTTTCTACGCCCTACATGGATGAGGCCAATTTATGCGAACGAATTGCGCTTATACAAGGCGGGAGCATTTTGAGTGTTGATACTCCGGTGAACATTACGAGGTCATACGGTGAAGCCTTGTATGCTGTTCGTTCGGAAAATATGCCTTTGCTTCAAAGTGATTTGAGGACAATGTCTGAAATCAAAACCTGCTATTCTTTTGGTTCTTTTCATCATGTAACCTTACAAGTGAATGGTTCTTCAAAGGTTTTCGAGTTATTAAACTCAACACATCCAAGTTTTGAGTGGAAGGAAATTGAGCCTACCATCGAAGATTGTTTCATAAAACTCATGCAACATGAAAAATGAAGTAGTGATAAAAACTGAGCAATTAACCAAGCGCTTTGGGGATTTCATTGCCACCAATGCAATTAGTTTTGAAGTGTATGCAGGAGAAATATTCGGATTCTTGGGTGCAAACGGTGCAGGAAAAACTACAGCTATGAGGATGCTGTGCGGTTTGTCGGTTCCTAGTTCTGGCGCTGCAACAATAGCCGGTTGCGACGTGTACAAAGAACCAGAGCGCTTGAAAAAAAGCATCGGCTATATGAGTCAAAAATTCTCGCTGTATGAAGACTTAACAGTAAGTGAGAATCTTGAATTTTTTGGCGGCATCTATGGTATGTCGAGAAACCAAATTAAAGCAAAGGCAGATCGGGTATTGAAGCAATTGGGTTTAGATGTAGACAAAGATAAATTAGTGGGGTCTCTACCGCTCGGTTGGAAGCAGAAACTGGCCTTTAGTGTAGCAGTGTTTCACGATCCAAAAATTGTATTTCTCGATGAGCCAACCGGTGGAGTAGATCCCATAACACGACGTCAGTTCTGGGATTTGATTTATGAAGCTGCAGGAAGAGGTATAACAGTTTTCGTTACTACGCATTACATGGATGAGGCTGAATATTGCAACCGGATTTCTATGATGGTAGACGGTGTTATCAAAGCTTTGGATACTCCCGATAACCTGAAAAGGCAATTCAATGCTTCTAGTATGGATGAGGTGTTTTTTGAATTGGCCCGTGGCGCAAAGCGCTCGGCCGACTAAACTAATTATATGAAGCAATTCTTGTCGTTTGTTCGTAAAGAGTTTTATCATGTATTCCGTGATCGGAAGACCATGTTGTTGCTTTTTGGAATGCCCATTGCTCAAATTCTTTTGTTTGGATTTGCCCTTACTAATGAGATCAAAAACACAAAGATTGTGGTGTGCGATTATGCCCATGATCCAATGTCGGAGCAAGTCATCGCCAAATTAGAAGCAAGCAAAAGTTTTGATGTGGTAAAGCAGTTGATGAGTGCAACTGAAATTGAAGCTGCTTTCAAAGCTGATAATATTAAACTCGCAATTGTTTTTCCAAATCAACTGTATCAAGAATTGAATCATAATAATAAAGCAACTATTCAGATAATTGCCGACGGCTCCGATCCGAATACCGCCACAACTGTTACCAACTATGCTACTTCCATCATCCAGTCTTATATGAGAGACAAGTTCCCTCAGCCGGATTTGCTGCAAATAAATACTGAGGTTCGAATGATCTACAATCCCGAATTGAAGGGAACAACGAATTTTGTTCCCGGAGTGATGGCCTTGGTATTGATGCTGATTTCTGTTTTGATGACCTCTGTTTCTATAGTGAAAGAAAAAGAAAGCGGCACTATGGAAGTACTGTTGGTTTCTCCTTTTAGTGCGTTGATGGTAGTAATTTCTAAAGCTGTTCCTTATCTGGTACTGTCTTTCGTTAATTTGATTGTAATTCTATTGTTGAGTGTATTTCTCCTCGATTTACCTATCAATGGCAGTTTGCCATTGATCGTGTTTGAAAGTTTACTCCTGATCATAACAGCCTTGAGTTTAGGATTAATGATCTCCAATATTACCAATTCACAACAGGAGGCAATGATTGTTTCCCTTATGGGAATGCTGCTCCCTGTAATGATATTCACCGGCTTTATGTTTCCAATTGAGAACATGCCCAAACCTTTGCAAGTGATTTCAAACATCGTTCCTTCTAAATGGTATTATACTATTATCAAGGCAGTAATGATTAAGGGAGTCGGTTTTGCAAGTGTATGGAAAGAAACGCTTGTGCTGCTAGGAATGACTCTATTCTTATTAGTAATAAGTATTAAAAAATTCAAAACACGTTTAGGATGAGAACATTGAGTTTTTTATTGCAGAAAGAATTTAGGCAGATACTACGTAATAAGATCATGCTGCGATTGATTATTATTATGCCTATTGTACAATTGATTGTAATGCCGATGGCAGCCAACTATGAAATCAAGAATATTTATTTAAGTATTGTAGACCAAGATCGTTCCGCGATTTCTGCAAATTTGATGAAAACCATTCTTTCATCCGGATACTTCAAATTGAGCACGTATCGTACTACATACGAAGAAGCATATCAAGATCTAGA
>DGDD01000162.1 GCA_002385265.1 Chitinophagaceae bacterium UBA3961 | reverse complement strand
AGGATCAAATTTTGATCTGGTCCACCGCCCCTTACATACAAACCGGTATTTCCTTCACCTGCATTTCGAATACCGGGTAATAGTTGCAATGTTTTTAGAATATCCACCTCACCAAACAAAACAGGAACTGATTTTATTTGAGTCATCGATAAATCAAACTTGCCCATTTGAGAACTGGTCACATTTAGATCCTTGCGTTTGCTGGAAACTACCACTTCCTGCAAAACTGATTTCTGTTTCAATTCAAAATTAAAGGACTTGCTGGAATCGATTCTTATTTGGATGAGTTGAGGATTGTAACCGGTATAGGAGGCGAGCACCTGATAAGTGCCCTTTGGTAGTGTAATGGAATAGAACCCGTATTGATTGGATCCAATGCTTTTGTTAGCTCCAACTATTGTAACGGTAGCTCCGATAAGGGTTTCACCAGACAAAGAGTCTTTTACATATCCACTCAACGTTGCTTTTTCTTGAGAATACAAGTTCAGCCCATTCAACAACAGCAACAATACAAACACGCCATTCTTCATATACATTGGAAACAATAAATTAGGAATAAGGTTGATCTAAAAACATTAGTTTTTAGAATAGTCGATAGAATCGGTAGCATTTGCGCAATCGGGTGTTTCCTTTCCGAGGTAAGGATTCAACCGTTCTTTTTGGGCAGCGATCCAAGAACCACCATTGTTATTCAAAGCCGAACTGCAATTGATATAGTATAATTTCACTCCTTTGTATTGAACCACACGAGCAAGGTTCCAAAGATATTCAGAGATCATTTTGAATTCTGTTCTCTTAGCCTCTAAGTCAGCTTCTTTCTGAAGCGCCTCTGCAGATGCTCTTAATGAGCTCACCAAATCAATCGCTAACAGTTTAATACTTCCTGTGCTGTCTCCTTGAATTTCATTTGTCTTTAAGCTATCGGCAGATATAATAATAGCTGCAGCAGCTGCATTCACAGCGTTTGAATCGCTTGCCGTAAAGCCTGCTTTTAAAACCTCATAGGTTTTCAAGAGCTCTTGAAATGAAGCGTTAAAACCTGCGGTGTTCTCACCAATGGCCAAGGGCTTGTCTTTGGGTGTATCCGGGCCGGAATTGCTTCTAAAGAATAAAAAATAAACGGCAAGTACGGAGGTAAGTAATAGGAGGATCCAAAGAAAGCGACGGTTCATGTGATATTTTTTTTGCAAAGTTAAAAGATAAAATCGATCCCGCTAGTTTCCTGTAAATTTGTAATTCGTTTTAATACAAGGTTTTAGGTTTTAAAATGAAGGAGATTTTAAGAGTCTCATAGTCAACTTATTATAAAAAGAGGCAAAAACAACAAATTATATTTTTATTTCATGTTAGCAGGATTAACGAACGTAACCTTTGAATTTGGGGCAAGAATTATTGTGGCAGAAGCCACTTGGCATATTCAGCCCGGAGAACGGATAGGATTGATTGGATACAATGGAACCGGAAAGTCGACCATGTTGAAGCTATTGGTGGGAGAATACCAAGCAAGTGAGGGAGTAGTTGAGAGAAGCAGAAGCACCACCATTGGATATTTACATCAAGATCTACTCAGTTTCGACACGAACAGCACTATTTTAGAAGTTGCACTAGGCGCTTTTGAAAGAGTTCTTCAATTAGAAAGAGAAATTGAAGAAATAGGGAAAGAATTGGAAAAAACGGGAGACGAAAAAACGCTGATCGCCTATACAGATCGGTTGCACGAAATGGATACCTTAGACGGTTACAATATTCACCACAAAACGGCCGAGGTGTTGCAGGGATTGGGCTTTACCAACAACGATTTGAACCGACCTTATAAAGAATTCAGCGGAGGTTGGAGAATGCGGGTACTCTTGGCAAAAATGATCTTACAACAACCTGATCTTTTGTTGTTGGATGAACCTACGAACCACTTAGACCTTCCTTCAATTGAATGGCTGGAGAAATACTTGCAACACTATCAAGGTTCAGTGATTATTGTGAGTCACGATAAGTACTTCCTAAACAGAATGGTCAATAAGATCGTTGAGTTGTATCAGCAGCAGATTCATATTTACAATGGCAATTACGATTTCTATGAAAAAGAGAAAGCAGTAAGGGTGGAATTGCAACAAAAAGCTTTTGAAAACCAACAAGACTATATTCGACAGCAAGAACGCTTCATAGAACGTTTCAAAGCGAAAGCCAGTAAAGCCGCACAAGCTCAAAGTATACAAAAGAAACTAGATCGATTGGATAGAATTGAGGAAGCAGAAATTGAGCGTCCCAATATCAAGATCAATTTTAGAGTAGATACCATACCAGGCAAAATCATTGTAGAATTAAAGAACATCACAAAGGCATTCGGTAACAATGTTATTGTGTCGAATACAGAAGCGACCATCAACCGAGGTGACAAAATTGCGTTGATTGGAGCAAATGGTAAAGGGAAATCAACCTTATTGCGAATCATTGCAGACGCCGAACCATTTATGGGCGAACGTAAATGGGGGCACAATGTTGACGAGAGTTTTTACGCACAGCACCAATTGGAAGCGCTGGATTTGAACAATACCATTTTAGATGAAATGAAAGGGTGCGGAAGCCAACTAACGGAGCAGGAACTGCGTAATTTATTAGGCTGTTTCTTGTTTGGCGGAGATGATATAGATAAAAAAATTAAAGTGTTAAGTGGTGGGGAGAAAGCAAGGGTGGCATTGGCAAAAACCATTGTAAGCAAAGCCAACTTTTTGATGCTGGATGAGCCTACGAACCACTTAGATATGCACTCCGTTGAACTTTTGGCAGACGCTTTGATGAAGTATGAAGGAACGTACATTTTTGTTAGTCACGATCGCTATTTCATTTCAAAAGCCGCCAATAAAATTTGGGAAATTGTAGACCAGGAAATCAAAGAATTCAATGGTGGTTATGAAGAGTGGGTAGCTTGGAAGGAAAGAATGGCGAAGACTGCCGTACCGGAAAAAACATCATCGAAGGCAGTAGCACCTGTAGTAACTGTTCAACCTGAGCCTGTAGCAGTGCCTGTTGACAAAGGAAGCCAAGGTCCGATCAACAAGGAACAGAAGAAAGAATTGCAAAAATATCAGAAACGATTTCAGCAATTAGAGGAAGAAGTGGCAAAACTGCAAAAAGAGCAACAGGCTGTTCAACATGCCCTGGCATCGCCAGATATTTATGCTGATAAAAACAAGTTTCAAGAAGCAGAAAATCGTTATAAAACAGTTTCAGATAACTTAACTAAAGCTCAAAAAGAATACGAACAGGTATTTGAGAAGTTGATGGAACTGGAATCCTAAAAAAATCACATGAAGCAATTCCTTTTCGCTGCGCTCCTACTCTTTTCATTTGAAGCTATGGGGCAACGTCCTAAAATTGGGCTAACGCTCAGTGGCGGAGGAGCAAAAGGATTGGCCCATATTGGTATCTTAAAAGCCATTGATTCTGCAGGGCTCAAGATCGACTATATCACGGGTACCAGCATGGGTAGCATCGTAGGTGCCCTCTATGCTTCGGGCTATTCGGCCGACCAACTTGAACAAATTGCCAAGAGATTAGATTGGGAATTACTATTAACGAATGCCTCTTCGCTTCGTGCACAAGTAATGGAAGAGAAAAGTGAATACGGCAAATATGGGGTGGAATTACCTTGGATCAACAATCGTTTTCGTTTACCAAGTGGCGTGTTAGAGAGTGAAGAATTATGGTTGAAGTTCTCTGAATTATTTTTTCATGTATATCAGATCAAAGACTTTAGCAAGCTCCCGATTCCTTTTAAATGTATTGCAGCGGATGTTGCAACAGGAGAAGCAGTAGTACTAGACAAAGGGGATATAGTAACTGCCATTCGTTCCAGTATGGCCATACCTACCGTATTTACGGCGGTTGAGAACAATGGAAAGAAATTGGTTGATGGAGGAGTGGTCAGAAATTTTCCGGTGAAGGATGTTCGTGAAATGGGCGCCGATTATGTTATTGGAAGCAATGTTTCCACCGGTCTATTGCCCAAAGAACGCGTGAACAACGCTTTGCAAGTATTATTGCAGATCGCCTTCTTTAAAGAAGCTGAAGACCTAAAAATACAAATAAAGGATTGTGATTTGTATTTGCCGCTTCCCATTGAAAACTACAATACAGCCAGTTTTAATAAATCGGATGAAATTCTTCGACTTGGAATTGAAGAAGGCCGACGCCTGTATCCGATCTTCAAACATCTGGCCGATTCTATCAATGCGCAATACGGTGAAACCGAACAAAGTAAGATAATTCGCCCGTCGTTCACAGATTCAGTAAAACTTACCAGCATTGAAATACATGGCTTGGAAAGAACAACTCCGGCATTTTTCGCTCATATGGTAGGTTATTACGACAATCGCTATTACACGGCTGCGAAATTGAACAACATGATTCGCAAAGCTTTTGGAACGCGTTATTATAACAAAATAACCTATACCCTTAATCCGGATGAAAACCATGGCGCGCGAATCATTTTTGACGTAATAGAGAACCCCGAAACTTTTGCCAAAATAGGGTTGCATTACAACAAGTTTACCGGTATCAGTGTTTTAGCCAACATTACTTCACGCAATTTTTTTACAGCAAGTTCTCGCTCTTACTTAACACTAAATTTTGGTGAACGCTTTCGATTGAAAGGCGAACATTTACAATATTTAGGTCGCGGAAAAAATGTTGCTGCAATTGCTGATATTCAATTTGAAAATCTCATTTTTCCTGCCTACACCAATTTTAAAAAGACGGGGGAATACAAGAATTATTACACACAGTCAAATCTTAAAATTCAATATTCGCGCAATCGATCGTATACAGTTGGAACCGGCATAAGGTACGAATCAACAGAATTACAACCTTCAATTGAAACCGCCATTCAGTTTAACGGCGATAATCACTTCTTTACACACTTTTTGTATTGGAAAGTAAATACCTTAGACAGACCAACTTTGCCTAAAAAAGGTTTAAAATTGGAAACCGAACTTGGCTATATATTCAATCAAAGAGCGGATGTTACGATCACACAAAATGGAATTCCATTAAATAAAGATTCTTTAGGAATTAGCTTTAACAACTACCAGCGCTTGATGGCCAATTTTGAATTGTACACTCCTCTAGGCAAACGATCTGTATTTTCATTGATGTTTCAAGGGGGTGTAAACTTCAACTATGCGCAAAACATCTTTAATGATTTTGTAATTGGTGGAATGGTTAGAACCTTCAGAAATCAAATTGTTTTTGTTGGATTGGAAGAAGGAAGCTTTTTCACTCCAAGTGTAGGAGCGCTTCAAGCAGGTTTGAGAGTAAACGCGAATACGAATTTGTATTTTGCAGCGAGAACAAATGCTTTGGTCAATAACTTCATTAGCCAAAACAACCTACTGCAAAAGCCTGAGTTTTTATCTGGTCACGCTTTAAGTGTTGGATACAATACGGCGTTGGGTCCGTTAGAATTGAGTTTTCAGTTCAATGATCAATCTTCGAAATTCAGTTCTTATATTAATTTCGGAATCAACTTTTAGTGAGCAAAGGCTTTGATAAAATCCCTTACCAAATAACTAATTAGTTTTCCTGTAGTTTCCGACTTTCGTCCGTCGGTTAATTGTGAAGCGCCTTCGGCAATGTGTAAATAGGCGGGCTTGGCTTGAGCGGCCACCATATTGATGTATTGACGAGCATGAACACTTGAAATACCTGAAGGTGTTTGAGCACTGGTTAAAGTGTTTTCCACGATGTCTAGATCCAGCTCCACTCCAATCAAATTATCGTCGGTAAAACTGATGGCATGCCCCACGGCTTGAATAAAGTTCCTTTTTTCATGAAGGAAAATATCTTCAAAAGTCACCATATCAAGAAAAGGATTGTTCACAAAATCTGTCCAAACATTTTGAGGAAGATAATTTTCTTGAACGCCCACTACACAATACTTCTGGAGGTATCCATCTTCTTCAGCGTAACGAAAGGGGTTGCCACTGTGTCGGCCTTCTGCCGGTCTAAAATCAGTGTGAGCATCTAGGTTTACAACATTTAACTGTGCCAGTTGCAATACACCTGCTTTGTGCCAGCCCTTAGCCGCACCTTTAATTAGAGGGTATGCGTTGTTGTGCCCTCCACCGATGGCAACAGGTATTTTCTGAGCCTGAGTAATGGTTTTTGTTAGTTTTTCAACTTCTTCATCAATGGTTTGAACGGCGTGACGATAGGCGTCTTTCTTTTCATCGAAACTCGAAGCATTCTGTTCTATTAAATATTTGAGATCACCGAAGTCGAAATGACCGGCAACTAAGATTTCGCTTCCTTCTAAAAAGTCGTTGCTTTGTGTATTTAGAAAAGAAAACAGAAAAGGAATCCAAGCAGAATCGGCACCCCCTACTCCATCATTACCTCGCACTCCCAAGTCTTCCGGAATTCCGAAAAGAACAAATTTCACTTCCGGGTTTTTTATAGCGGCTTCAAACTCGGCAGCGGAATGTGAGGTGTGCACTCGTTCCCCCAATTTTGTTTCAAATCTTCTGATCTTGGTTAACGACAAAACGTCCTCTTTTTGGTAGAATTTGAAGTGCTGCATAAACAGAGTTTAGATGAAGGAACCACTAATCATGACGGCTTCTATTAAATTAGAGCCAAATGAATAAGGAATATACGACAAAGACGGCATTTTAGCATATAAAATAAGATTGGCTTTTTTGCCTACAGCAATGCTTCCCACTTCCTGATGAACTCCCATAGCAAAAGCCCCATTAATGGTAGCAGCATTGATGGCTTCAGAAGGTAATAATTTCATTTGAATACAAGCCATCGACACCATTTGGTTCATATTACCGCTTGGACAAGACCCCGGGTTGAAATCTGATGCCAAGGCGAGCACTGCCCCGGCATTTATCAAATCGCGTGCAGGTGGATAGCTCATTCGTAAAAAATAGGCAGCGCCGGGAAGGAGTGTCCCAATAGTAGTACTACCACCAAGTGTTTTAATTGAAGCATCGTCCATCGACTCAAGATGGTCAACTGATACCGCCCCTAGTTCAACTCCCAACTCTACAGCACCAAAACAATTGAGCTGATTGGCATGAATTTTTGGAACTAGCCCATGTTTCAACCCTGCATTTAATAGCCTGCGAGATTCCTCTATTTCAAAAAATCCTTTTTCGCAAAAAACATCCATATAGTCGGCTAATTTCAACCGCTCAATTTCCGGAAGCATTTCGTGAATAATAAGATCTATATAAGCTGAATGATTTTCTTTGAACTTAAGTGGGTAAGCATGCGCACCTAAAAACGTTGCCTTTATTGGGATATCATTCACTTCCTTCAAACGTTTGATCACGCGCAGCATCTTTAATTCAGCCTCAGTGCTCAAACCATATCCTGACTTTATCTCAATTGCACCTGTACCAAGTTTGATCAATTCATTCAACCGAATTTGCGAACGTTCATAGAGCTCTTCTTCATCAATTTGAGCGATTTTGGACGCAGAGTTCAAGATTCCTCCTCCACTTGCTGCAATTTCTGCATAAGTAGCTCCTTGTATTTTTTGTACGAATTCTGCTTCTCTACTCTCTGCAAAAACCAAATGAGTATGACTGTCTACCCAAGTAGGCAGTATCGTCTGCTGATTGATATCGATCACCTGCTCCGGTTTTACAACAACCGTCATTTGCTGCATAGAACCAAAAGAGTGAATGCGATCGTTCTCAACTAAGAGCCAAGCATTTTCTATAATACTCAGATTCTTGAGATCATTTCCACGAAGCGGATTTTGAGTGGAAGACACCCCCACCAACTGTCCTATATTGATCAATAATTTGTAGCTCACGCTTTTAATTGCTTAGTTTGAGGTATTTATCTTGAAAGAAAAAATAGAGGCTCTTCTTCCAAAAATAACGCTTATCCCAATTCAAATTCTTTTGGTAAGGCAGCTCCAATAAATAATAATTGGCAGCTCCTACCCTAATGGCGGCAATAGTTTCGAAATTAAGTCTGCTCATTTGCGCTTCCCACTCCTCGTATTCATCGTCTAAGAGGTCATCAATTTCAAACAAGCCAAAGGGCCAGTTGCATAAAACTGAAAAAGTTTTAACTTCAGCAAGTTTTTGCTCATCCATCACTTGAAGTAATTGTTTCTCGGCAGCATTCCAAAAATAGTTGCCTGAAGGAATAAAAACAGCCCCCCAGTTTTTTACTGCTTCCACATTTTTTGTTTGAGAATAGGAAGAAATTGCAAACAGGGAAATAAAAATCACTATCAAGAATACCGATCTCATTTAAACCGCTTTTGCCATTTCAGTAATTGCTTTCACTAGTTGATCCAATTCAGCTGTTGTAGTATAAATATTAGGAGTAATTCTACAACCGTGTACATTCGCATAGTCTATTGCAACTGTATAAATTTTGTATTCTTTCAACAAGCGCTCAGCTAGTAAGCCCGGTTTTATTCCTATAATCCCAACATTAGCGATACCACAAGAACGCTCAACATCTGCAGGTGTATTCACTGCAACATTTTTCACTTTTCGTAGCTTAGAAGTCCAATACTGTTGTAAGTACCGCAATCGAGCTTCTTTTCTTTCCGGGCCTAACTTGTAATAAAAATCGATTGCATTGAGTATCGTTAAGTCGGTATGTACAGGGTGCGTTCCTGTATGATTGAGTCGATAAATATCTGTCAATGGTTTAGAATCTCCGTCTGCAATTAAAGGCCAAGGATCAGGAATACTATTCTTGTTCACATATAGTATACCTGCCCCAAGTGGTACACTTAACCATTTATGTAAGGATGCTCCGTAAAAGTCGCAGTGTAAACTTGGGATATCATATTGAATATGAGCAAAGGCATGTGCTCCATCAACCAGTACTTTCACACCGTGTTTGTGAGCCATATCTGCAATTTTTTGAACAGGCAGAATATGACCGGTAATATTGATCATGTGGCAAACCATCAACAGTTTCGTTTTCGGGGTAATGGCCGCTTCATATAGGGCTACAATCTCTTCGTCGCTAGCCGGATGATTGGGTACTGAAATGATCTTGTTGACTACTCCATGACGCCTAGCAATTTGTTTAAACATATCAAGCATCGCTCCATAGTCTTGCTCTGCCATCACAGCTTCATCACCTTCCTTCCAAGCAAGTCCACCTATAATGGTATCAAGTGATTCAGTAGTATTTCTTGTAATGATTATTTCATCTGAGTTACACCCTGCTATTTTAGCAAGTGCTGCAGCAGCCTTTTTCTTATTATCCCATTGCACCGTTCTCATATAATAAGACCCTTGATAGTTTACTTCACGAACATTCTTAATGAATGCTTCAAGTATTTCTTCGGGTTGAAAGCAATAGTAGCCATTTTCCAAATTAATATAGTCTGGTTTGATCCGATATCCTTTGCGAATTGCTTCCCAAAAATTTTCATCTTGAGCTATTTGAGTGGCAGGAAGATGCTTTTTATCATGCAACGCTGCAGTGATGTTTTCGAATGCCGGAAAAGTAAACCCGGTAAGTGCAAGTGATTTTAGGAAAAAACGTTTGTTCATGTTAGATAGTATGTTAAAAAACACTAATACATTGTTTAGGCTCTTGACTTCAGTCAATAATACTTTTAAAGTTGAATGGAAGTCTTACCTTCCAACTAAGAGTCGTCACTTAAATCTATTAAAAACAATATAAATAAAGACAGAATAGTTGGATAAGCCGTTATAAATTACAGCGTATGTCTCTCAAATTATGAATTTATATAATAGAAATGGCTGAAAATCAAGAAAGAATTTCTGATTTATAAGGCAAATTAAAGATGCACCTTGGGGACACACCATAAGCTTTCTTGCCACTATTTGAATCACCAACTCAAGCTATTGTTATGAATTTGGCCCCGTTTAATTTAAGACCGTTTTTTAATGATATGACCGATGCTGTAATCAGCATCAGATCGAATGGAACCTGTTTGTTTTGGAACAAAGCAGCGGAAGATCTATTCGGTTGGAAATTTGAAGAGGTTGATGGTAAATTCTTACCTGAAATAATTATCCCTTTGGAAGACCGCGCCCAACACATAGAAGTGGTTACACAAATCATCACGAATGCGAAAGCCACTTCAGGTGCTGCGCGAGCAGAAACCAAAACCGGAAAGATCTTTCCGGTAAGTTTTTCTGTGATACCCATGCAATTAGAGGACGAACAAATATTCTGTGTATTCTTTCGCGAGAATTCATCACAAGAAACGCATTTTATTCAAGCCATCATCCAAAGTATTCCGGGTATATTTTACTTCTTTGACCACACAGGGAAAATTCTCCGTTGGAATAGCAACTTTGAAAAAGTAACAGGGTATAGTGGATCAGAAATTTCTGAAATGCACCCCTTAGACTTTTTTGACGATAGCGACAAAGCCTATATTCAAAGCAGAATTGAGAAAACATTTATAGACGGGGTTGCCGATGCCGAAGCTCCAATGAAAACTAAATCAGGAGCTCGTCCGGTCTATTTTCTTACCGGAATCCAAACAGAATATGACGGCATTCCTTGTTTAGTTGGTATGGGGGTGGATATAACCCGTTTGAAAGAACAAGAAAAAGCATTGCTTAAAACTCAGGAAGAAATTCGATCCTTAGCAATACATTTAGAATCTGTGAGAGAAAAAGAAAAGCAAAAGATTGCTAGAGAGATCCACGAAGATCTAAGTCAAGAACTTGCATCATTGAAATTGTTACTTTCTATGACTTTTGATAGAACGAAAGAAGTTCAAACAAAAGAAAGCATTGAACGAGCTACTTCGCAGTTATCGAACTCCATTCAAAAACTTAGAGTAATATCAAAAGAGTTGCATCAAACTATTTTGGCCGACTTAGGACTCCGTGAATCTGTGAATTCAAAACTCTTAGAATTTAGTAAGAAATGTAACATAGAAGTGCAGTTTGAGTCAAATTTGAAGGTAAACCATATTGCTT
>DGDD01000230.1 GCA_002385265.1 Chitinophagaceae bacterium UBA3961 | reverse complement strand
CACTTCAAAGGGGTAGAACTCTGAACTGTATTTTTCGCGAATGCCTTCGATACCCGACTCAATTTGATCGAGGGTAATTTTGTCTTCCATGAAGCCAAAAGCATTGTTGATGAGTTCGGTCAATTCTAAAGAAGTGAGTGGTTTCTCACTCGCGAATATTAACGCTTCGATATGCGGAATCAAATTTGAAATTTCCATACACTAACCCATTTTGGAGCCACCTGCTCCGTTTAGTAAGCTGAAATAACCCCTTGAACGGGGAGGACGAAAATAGCATCTTCCGCACAGAGTTTGCACGCCAGTTATCCCCGAAAAGGGAGGTAAAATGTGAAAAAATAGCCGAGAAATTAGCCTTGTAATGCTGCTGCACCACTTACGATCTCTGTCAACTCGGTAGTGATCGCCGCTTGACGAGCACGGTTGTAAGAAATCTTCAATGCTTTCAACATTTCGTTGGCATTTTCAGTGGCTTTATCCATGGCAGTCATTCGGGCACCATGCTCAGAAGCATGACCGTCGAGAACAGCCTTGAACAATTGCGTATTAAGGATTTTAGGCATCAATTCAGCGATCAATTCTTCTTTTGCAGGTTCGAAGATGAAGTCGCTTTTTTTCGCGCCTTCCTTCTTTTCAACCTTTTGGATGGGGAGGAATTGTTCCACAGTGAATATTTGAGATGCAGCATTTTTGAATTCGCTGTACACTACTTCAACTGCGTCGAATTGTTTTGCCTCGAAAGCTTTTACTGCAGCTTGAGCGCAAGCCTGTACGCCTTCGAAAGAGAGATTGAGGAAAATATCTTTATAGGTTTCAACGGTATTGAATTTGTTCTTGCTGAAATGCTCGAACCCTTTCTTACCGATTGCCCAAATGGTTACTTGACCTTTAGCAAACTGCGCTGCGTACTTTTCTTTAATGGTTGCTTTTGCCAATTTGATGATATTGGCATTATAGGCGCCACATAAACCACGGTCGCTGGTAATTACAATCATCAATACGTTCTCAACAGGGCGTTCTACGCTTAAGCTAATACCAGCATCTCCTTCGGTATTGCTCACGATATTTCCCAATACTTCCTGAAGCTTTTTAGCATAAGGACGCATTTGAATGATACCGTCTTGAGCTTTACGCAGTTTCGCAGCACTCACCATTTTCATCGCTTTAGTGATTTGCTGTGTATTCTGCACCGATTTGATTCGGTTTCTCACTTCTTTTAACTGACCTGCCATTGCGTTATATTTAAAAGATTGTAATTACAATTGATTTTCAACTAGTTACAAACCAAAATAAGATAGCTTGCTGCTAATTGGGCGCAAAGGTAGCGCAATAGCGTGAAAATTCAAGGATGGGGGCTAAAAATCCGACTCGAAAAATTGTGCGTAAATAGGTACAAAGCATCAAAATTGAACACCATTTATATTACCGGTGCATCCGGGTTTATTGGCACTGCACTGATCCGTCGTCTAGAAGACCGTAAAGAACTTAGAATCATTGGTTTATCTCGAAGCCAACGGAAAACACCAGCACCCAATGTGAGATGGCACAAAGGTGATCCATTGGACCTTGCTTTTCTCTCCAAAGAACTTGTTGGAGTAGACACATTGGTCCATTTGGTGGGAATTTCTAGTCCTGGCCCTTTTGCCGATGGTGAATTCATTGATGTTGATTTAAAATCGGCACAAGTAGCGGCTGAAGCGGCAAAAAAAGCGGGGGTGAAGCATATTATTTTTGTGAGCGTGGCTCAGGAACGCTCTTATATTATGGATGCCTACCAATCGGCTCGAGCTTTGGCTGAGAATTATTTCAAGGAGACGAATATTCCCTTGTCCATTATTCGTCCTTGGTATGTGTTAGGACCCGGTAGATGGTGGCCTTCGTTATTGTTACCGATTTATGGATTATTAGAACTCATTCCTTTCACTCGAAAAAAAGCAACTGCTTTTACTCCCGTACTGTTAGAGCCCTTTATCGATACCATTCATTTTGCTATCGACAATCCGGCCGAAAGCAAAGTGGTGTATTACGAAGTGGAGGATATACAGCAAATAGACTTTTACCGTGTTACCATCAGTCCTCTATTATAAGTCCAATTGATGCCGACCTTGTGTCGGCATCTTAGTTTAACTTTTGTGAAGCGGTTTAATTTCTGCAATTTTGTGCCACTATGGCAACCGCTAAGAAATCCATACAAAAACCAACCATTCTCATCACCAACGATGACGGAATTACGGCACCGGGTATTCGAAACTTGGTAGAGGCTGTAAAAGATCTGGGCACTATTGTAGTTGTAGCACCCGATAAACCGCAATCGGGCATGGGCCATGCCATTACCATTGGGCAACCATTGCGTTTAACGGCCAATCATAGCTATGAAGGAATTGAAGCGTATCAATGCAGTGGCACTCCGGTAGATTGTGTAAAATTAGCGGTAGACAAAGTGCTGCATCGAAAGCCGGACCTCTGTTTAAGCGGAATCAATCATGGCGCTAATCACTCAATAAATGTAATCTACTCAGGAACAATGTCTGCAGCAGTAGAAGCTTCAATCGAAAGCATCCCCTCAATCGGTTTTTCTTTAATGGACTTCAGTATTGAGGCAGACTTTTCTGCAGCAAAAGTATACGCCCGTAAAATTGTTGAGCAATTACTCTCTAAGAAGATAGACAAACACTGCGTACTGAATGTAAATATTCCGGCTGTACCGGAAAAGCTCATAAAAGGTATTAAGGTTTGTAGACAAGCCTATGCCAAATACGAAGAAGATTTTGTGGAACGAAAAGATCCGGGCGGAAAGAAATATTATTGGCTAACAGGAGAATTCGTGAACTTCGATAAAGGAAAGGATACGGATGTGTGGGCTTTGAAAAACAATTATGTGAGTGTGGTTCCCGTTCAATTTGACCTTACTAATTATCAACTTAAAAACAAGCTGGAAAATTTCTGGCCATAATATGTTTAAAAAAGACGATTTCAAATTTGGTGTCCTTTTAGGGATTTTGGCGCCGCTATTAAGTTTGGTTGCCTATTATTTTATTCGCTTCAAAGCCTATCCGGTAAGAGATGTATTGCACATGATTGCAAACAACCCGCCCATGGTAACCGCCATTGTTATTCCTTGCTTGGTGTTGAACATTGCTTTGTTTACGTATTACGTAAATACGCACCGCGACAAAACAATGAAGGGTATTTTTCTGGTTACCTTGGTATTTGCAATAGTTGCATTGATATTAAAGTATGTTATTACCCACTAATTGATTTATGAAGTATTACGTAATTGCAGGGGAGGCGAGTGGCGACCTACATGGCAGCAATTTAATGAGAGCCATGAAGGAGCAAGACCCCCATGCGCAATTTCGTATATGGGGAGGCGATATGATGGAAGCCGCAGGGGGCACACTGGTAAAGCATTACCGTGATTTGGCCTTTATGGGGTTTGTAGAAGTGCTGATGAACCTTCGTACCATCTTCAAAAATCTGGCTTTTTGCAAGGAAGATATTGAAGCTTATCAACCCGATGCATTGATATTGGTGGATTATCCGGGTTTCAATTTACGTATTGCTGAATGGGCCAAACAAAAAGGCCTCAAAGTAATTTATTATATATCCCCTCAGGTTTGGGCTTGGAAAGAAAACCGCGTGGTGAAAATGAAGCAGCACATCGACTTAATGTTGGTGATCCTGCCTTTCGAAAAGCCCTACTACGAGGAGAAATGGAAATGGCCGGTATATTATGTTGGTCACCCCTTAGTAGAAGTGATCGACAAGGCAAAAGCTACTGATCTTTCTTTCAACCCGGTAACCAATAATACCAACTGGGCTTCAGCGGCTAAAACTGTAGCACTTTTGCCCGGCAGCAGAAAACAAGAAATCTTGAAAAAACTGCCGGTAATGCTTTCTGTAACCAAAGACTTTCCGGAATGCATGTTTTTTGTAGCCAAAGCTCCCGGCTTGGATGCTGCCTTTTACGATGAGATGCTTGCTTCCTATCCCAATGTTGGATATGTGAACAATCAAACCTATGCCCTACTCAAACGATCTGATGCGGCCTTGGTAACCAGTGGCACGGCTACGTTGGAAACAGCGCTGTTTTCGGTGCCTGAAGTGGTTTGTTATATTGGAAGTCCGATTTCGTATGCCAGTGCGAAACGAATCAT
>DGDD01000111.1 GCA_002385265.1 Chitinophagaceae bacterium UBA3961 | reverse complement strand
CTTTCATTTGATGGATTAACAAGAAAAAATCTCGCATTCATGCGAGATTTTTTCATTTAAGGAGCTTTTTAGTTCGATTAGAAAATCAAACATACTTGCTTTTAACTGAAGAGCATTTTATCTGCCCTTTCTTCTTTCCATCAATTCTCTCCAAGTTACCAAAACTATTTTTTGCTCTTCCAAGGCCTTTTTTAATGCAGGGTCAATCATAGCAAGTAAATCGCCTTGGCGTGTTGGTCCCGATTCCGAAATATTTTTAAAAATGGGGGAAGGCTGAGTACAATGCATGATGATCATGGTTAAACCCGGCTTTATTTCTTTCAAGGCTTCGATATAGTGAGCGGTTTTAAATGCCTGTAGCTTTTTAGTGTCTTCGGCAGTTATTGCATCTGGTTCCCACCCGTAACTTGCGTTGTAGAGATCATCAAGTACAGGCAAACCGGAAGCCCACAATTGTTTTCCCAAGAGTCTAATTCCTTGCACCAACTGTGGATCAAGTTTGTTGTGAACTTGAATTAAACTGGCATGACCCGCCGGAAACATTACTGGGATTTTGTACTCCATTCCTACTTTCAAGTAACGTTGAATAAAAGGCAGAGATCCAAAGAGAGTCCCCATATGACTGTCTAAGTGAGTGGGAAGAAATCCCATCTTTAATGCTTTCTCAACCTGTGCTCGTATCTCCATTTCTACTTCATCGGCACTGGCATGCTTTACTACCTCTTCAACGGAGGGCCATAAAGCACCTTCTTGGTCTACGAGGCCAGGTACTGCTTTAACGCCCGCCACTGGTGGCCATCGGTATTCTTTCCATTCAGAAGTAAGCGTTAGATGAAGTCCGGCATCTATTTGAGGATGTTGTTTCAGATAATGAACAAATGCTGGCACCCAGGAGCAAGGCATCATAACGCTGCAAGAATTCGCTACACCTTGAGTAATTGCGTTGATTGCGCCTTCATTGGAATCGAAGCTCATTCCTACATCATCAACATGCAAGATTACTACTTTCGCATCTTTAGGATATCCCAGCTTTTGAGCATAAGTGGAATCTTCTTGAGCAAAGGATTTGGTGCCACTAATAAGTAAGAAAGCAAGCGCCCCGAAGCATTTTACGATTCGTTTCATGAAACTTCCTTTTTTATTTTTTTAAAAAGAATATAAAACTCGATTTTAAGGTAATCATTTCAACCGAAATAATTTGAATTCACTTGTAAATCGGGCTTACTTGGATTTGCACAAATATGAATTGCTTTACCATCCTTCAAAATTCCCTCAATTATGATGGCATTCACATCATTATATCCTACATTTAGGCTGAAATCAATCACCTAATTATTTTGTTTTATGGGAGATCTTCAGATCAAAAAGAATCCGAAGCAATATGATGCTATTGTAGTTGGTTCGGGAGCCGGCGGTGGTATGGCTGTTTATACTTTAGCCAAAGCCGGATTGAAAGTGGCCTTGATAGAAGCGGGGCCTATGTACGACCCGCGCAAAAATCAAACACAATTTAAGAATCCTTGGGAATCGCCACGAAGAGGCGCGAGTACTAAATTTAGACCCTTCGGAGACTTTGATGCTTGTTATCATGGTTGGGATATCGATGGAGAGCCTTATACCAAAAAATCAGGAACACAATGGGATTGGTGGCGCGCTCGTATGTTGGGCGGACGTACCAATCACTGGGGACGTATTTCACTTCGATTTGGTCCCAAAGATTTCAAAAGAAAAAGTATCGATGGATTGGGCGATGATTGGCCTATTTCATACGATGATATAAAACCTTATTACGACCGCATCGATAGAATGCTTGGAGTGTTCGGTAGTAATGAAGGATTGGAAAATGATCCCGATGGAATCTTTCTTCCTCCTCCCAAACCGCGTGCTCACGAGTTGTTCATTCAAAAAGCAGCTACCCATGCGGGCGTAAAAGTGATCCCTTCACGTTTGTCGATCCTTACAAAAGCATTGCCTGATAATAAAGATCGTGGTGAATGTATGTTCTGTGGACAGTGTAACCGTGCTTGTAGTGTTGCTTACGCTGACTTCTCCTCTTCTTCCGTTTTAATTAAACCTGCTATCGCAACCGGTAACGTTGATGTTTACCCGAATGCAATGGCGCGTGAAGTATTGACGAATGCAGAGGGGATATCAACCGGCGTTGCCTACATCAACAAAGATGATATGCAAGAGTACCAAGTTACCGGCCGAGTAGTAATTCTCGCTGCCAGTTCTTGCGAATCAACACGTTTGTTGTTGAACTCGAAATCGAAACGTCATGCCAATGGACTAGCCAACAGCAGTGATGTAGTAGGTCGTTATTTACACGATAGTACGGGTGCCGCTTTGGGTGGTTATTTACCCCAATTGTTCGACAGAAAACGATACAATGAAGATGGCGTTGGTGGAATGCACGTTTATTCACCGTGGTGGTTAGATAATAAGAAATTAGATTTCCCACGTGGATACCATATCGAGTATTGGGGTGGTATGGGTCAGCCGGCTTACGGATTCGGTTTCGGAATCGAAAGCATGAACGGAAAACATGTGGTACACGGAAAACAAAAAGAAGCCGGTGGATACGGTGCTTCTTTAAAAGAAGACTATCGCTATTTCTACGGTGCCAGCGTTGGTATGGGAGGAAGAGGTGAAGCCATTCCTGTGTACGATAACCGTTGTACCATCGATCCGAATGTTGTTGACAAATACGGCATTCCGGTTCTGAACTTTGATGTGAAATGGAGTGAACATGAAATAAAACAAGCCAAACACATGAAAGAAACCTTCAAGGAAATTATGCATGAAATGGGTGCAATCATTACTTGGGGGGGCGATGATGGTCCTGAAAACAACTATGGCCTTGAATCTCCGGGTAAGATCATTCACGAAGCAGGTACTGCTCGTATGGGCAACGATCCAAAGAAATCGGCCTTAAACAAATGGAACCAAGCACACGATTGTAAAAACCTTTTCGTGGTTGATGGTGCCGCCTTTGTGAGCCAAGCCGATAAGAACATTACCTGGACAATCTTGGCCCTTTCATTGAGAGCTTCTGAGTACATTATTGACGAAATGAAAAAGAAGAATCTCTAATCAACAACATTTATTCAAGTTTAATACTACTAACATGGATAGAAGGAAATCACTCAAAGCCATTGCCGTTGGTACTTTAGCTGCCGGTGTTGTGGCAGAGAGCTGCAAACTGAGCGATAAAAAGGATGAGACCAAAAAAGAAACCGATTCAGCCGACGCGTCGAAATTCACTATCGATAGAGCAAAAGAAGAAATTGAACGTGATACGAAGTTGATGAGCCAAAAGTTCTTCACTGAACATGAAATGGCAACCATCGCTATTTTAGCAGATATTATCATCCCTAAAGACGATGTTAGCGGAAGCGCCACTGATGCCGGCGTTCCTGCATTTATCGACTTTATTGTAATTGACATGCCCGATCATCAAACTCCGATGAGAGGTGGTTTGCGTTGGCTAGACATGCAGTGCCTGCAACGATTCGATAAGCCTTTTAAAGATTGTGATCAGAAACAGCAGATGGAAATAGTTGATGACATTGCATGGCCCAAAAAAGCAAAACCCGAAAACGCTCAAGGAGTAGCTTTCTTCAACTTAATGCGCAATCTCACCGCTACCGGTTTTTATACCAGCGAAATTGGAGTCAAAGATTTGGGGTATGCAGGAAATTCACCTAATAAATGGAATGGAGTTCCCGACGATGAATTGAAACGTTTAGGACTTTCCTATTCAGAATGGGAAATGAAAAATTGCGCGAAGTACGACTAACTAAAAGCAAGGATCAATAAATGAAAAAATCCCGTCAAGTTTTAACTAGATGGGATTTTTTGTATAATCAGGGATTGATTATTTGCGCAATGTAATAGTGCCTAACTCTGTTTCTCTTCCTCTCTTCACTTCTACGTTTACAATAGTAGTGTCTTTGTATCCATTTTTACCTTCAACAAATACACTATAAGTTCCCGGTTTCAAACCACGGATTTTGAATTCACCTTCGTTCCATCTAGGGAAAGCAAATGCAGTATCGGTAGAATTGTATGCTTTCACAACTCCGTGAGAGCCTACCGGTCTAACCTTTCCTTCAATTTCTCCGGTAGCTTTTGCTCCAAAGAATTTCAAGTAAGGTCTTAGATAGTACTTGTTATTTTTATAAGTAATGGATTTACCCAAGTTAAAGTCTAAGAAGAACTGCCAACTAGAATTGGTCAAAGAGTCAATATCAGAATGTTTGATATCAACATAAACATAGCTCTTGTTATCTTTCAAAATCAGCGGATAGCTAACAGAATCAACTACTACACTGTTATTGGTTCCTAATACAAACTTGATTCTTTCAATTTTACCATTAGGAATATAACCTGAAGCCAACAGGGTATCTAACCCGTTCTGGAATTTCAAGATATCGTAAACACCCGGGCGGATGCTCAATGTATCCCATAATTCGCACTCTTTTTCACAACGATCATTGTAATCATCATCGTCATGATGACGGCTGCTGTCACCGATACGTTCGCAGGTATCTACTTTAACCAAAAGACCCTGAATGTCGATAAACACATTGTTATAATCTGTTGGGCCATCCAACAGGTATACTGATAATTTTGCTTGACCTGCCGGAATACTTTCTCCTGCAGATTTTTGACACGCTACTGCCACTACCATTGCTGTAATAGCAAGTAGACTAACCGAAAGCCATGCTTTGAATTTCATAGTAAATGAATTGTTTGCCAATAAATTCCCAAAACTGTGCCAGTCAAGTCAGATAAAAACAAGAGATATCCACATATACGCCTATACAATTGAATACCAGTATATTATCTATACAAAAGGATTGAATGTAAATTGACTAAAATCAAGAGTCAGGCTTCCTCTATTTAATTTTTAAAACCCCTTGAATGAAACTATCTTTACCCTCCACTTTTTTTACGTGATCAGTCAGCAAACCATACAGCAAATTCAAAGCAGGATCGATATAATTGAGATCATCGGCGAGTTCATTAAACTTAAAAAGCGCGGTGCCAATTACCTCGGCTTGTGTCCATTTCACGGAGAAAAGACGCCTTCCTTTACGGTTTCTCCGGCCAAAGAAATTTACAAATGTTTTGGTTGTGGAAGAAGTGGGAATACCATCGGTTTTCTGATGGAGCATGAGAAATACTCCTATGTAGAAGCGCTGAAATGGTTGGCCAATAAGTACAATGTAGAGATCGAAGAAACAGCAGTTAGCCCTGAGGTAAAACTTCAGCAACAATTGGCCGATAGCTTGTACATCTTGAATGGTTTTGCCGGCAACTATTTTAAAGAACAATTGTGGCATTCAGAAGATGGGCAAGCGAATGCGATGAGTTATTTGAAAGAGCGTGGTTTTACGAATCCTACCATCGAGAAGTTTCAATTGGGCTATTGCTTGCCTCAACGCGACGCCTTTGCACAAACTGCAATTAAAGCTCAATACAGTACCGAGTATTTAGTAAAAAGTGGTTTGGTAGTAGAAAGAGATGGCAATTTTTATGACAACTACCGAGGTCGTATCATCTTCCCCATTCACAACAATACCGGAAAAATCATCGGTTTTGGTGCACGTGTTATTGGCAAAGCAGATAAGGCTCCAAAATATATCAATACTCCGGAAAACGAAATTTATATCAAGAGTAAGATTCTTTACGGTTCTTACTTTGCGCGCCAAGCGATCGATCGAAATGATGAGTGTTTGCTGGTAGAAGGTTATACTGATGTTATATCACTGCATCAGGCTGGTATTGAAAACGTAGTGGCATCGGGAGGTACTTCGCTTACCATCGATCAATTGCGGATTATTAAAAAGTATACGAATAACTTAACCATTGTATACGATGGCGACAATGCAGGTATCAAAGCTGCGAAACGGGGATTGGATATGGCATTGGAAGAGGGGCTGCAAGTGAAATTGGTATTGATACCGGATAATGAGGATCCGGATAGCTATGTCAATAAAGTAGGTGCAGATCAGTTCAAAGAGTTTGTAAAAGAGAACAAGAAAGATATCATTCTATTTCAATTAGAAATATCCTTAAAAGAAGTTGGCACTGATTCTTCAAAAAAAGCGGCCCTCGTAAATGAAATGGCTGAAACCATTGCCAAAATCAATAAAGTTGAAGACTTTACTCGTCAACAAGATTATATTAAACAGTGCGCCGAACTACTTCGAATTGAAGAAAGTGGACTGGTGAACTTGGTCAACAAATTTATTCGAGAGAAAGTAACCAAAGAAGAACAAAAGCAACAGGCAGCAAGTTCGAATGAATATTCAGAGCCATCCGGCTTTGAGCAACCTGTTGATGATTTTGAGGCCGCTACACTATTAAATAAGGACGAGCTACAAGAAAGAGGTTTGATCAAGTGTTTAATAGAATATGGCCAAAAAGAATGGGATGAAGAACAAAAAGTAGCGGATTATATTTTTTATGAAATTGACGATACCGGTTTGTTTGAAAATCAAGAACTGGTACAATTGTTTTTACAATACAAAGAATGGCATGAGCAAGGCTTGGAGCCCAATTCAAAATCATTCCTATACGCCGAAAACAGAATGCTCTCAGAAGCGATTCTGAAAATATTAGACATGAAGTATGCCTTACCGAGCGTTGAAAGTGGCGCGTTTTT
>DGDD01000029.1 GCA_002385265.1 Chitinophagaceae bacterium UBA3961 | reverse complement strand
CATACATTGGAAAATATGCACCTTGGCATGAAGAATTCAAAGGTGAGAAAGGCAATTTAGATTGCGACTATTGGGTTATGGACCATGAACTGGAGAGAGCCCAACAGCAGTTTAAACAAGCTCCAATAATGCTCAAAAGCTTCGAATATTGGTTTGGCCCCTACCCTTGGTATGAAGACGGGTATAAATTGGTAGAGTCGCCACATTTAGGAATGGAGCATCAAAGTGCGGTAGCCTATGGAAACAACTATGGAAATGGATATAGAGGAAGAGACTTAAGCGGTACCGGCTGGGGTTTGAAATGGGATTTTATTATTATCCATGAAAGTGGTCACGAATGGTTTGCCAACAATGTAACCAGCAATGATATTGCTGATATGTGGGTGCACGAAGGCTTTACCAATTATTCAGAAACACTGTTTACTACCAGCGAATACGGTGTAGAAGCAGGCAACGATTATGTAATTGGAACACGCAAATTGATTTCTAATGACATTCCCATCATCGGCTATTTTGGCGTGAATCAAGAAGGCAGTGGTGATATGTATTACAAAGGCGGAAACCTTTTGCATACCATTCGAAATGTGATCGGCAGCGATTCCGTTTTCAGAGCCATTTTAAGAGGCATTCAGAAAAAATGGTACCACAAAACAGTTGACTCTAAAGATATTGAAGCATACTTCTCGCAACAATCCAAAATCGACTTCAGTACAGTATTCAACCAATACTTAAGAACCACTAAAATTCCAACCTTGGAATGGTATGTTAAAGAAGGAAAGGTATTTTATCGTTGGACAAATACAATTCCTAAATTTAGTATGCGCATTAAAATGCAGCTAAAAGACGGATTCAAATGGATTGTTCCAACAGAGAATTGGCAGTCGGCTGAAATGCAATCGGGAGTTGACAGTCTTACCATTGATCGCAATTTTTACATCAAAACGGCGGCGGTAGCAGCTCAATAAAAGAAGTAATATCTTTGAACCATGAGTACGATCCGGCGGCAAAGTATCATATCTTCCATTGTTGTTTATTTTGGCTTTGCGCTGGGCTTTGTAAATACCTATCTATTTACTCGTGAGGGAAGTGGCTTTACACAAGCCGAATATGGACTCATAGGCGCATTCATTTCTATCGCCAATATCATGGCTAGTTTTGCCGGATTGGGGATGACTGCCTATGTCAATAAATTTTTCCCGTATTACAAAGACAATTTAGAGCCAAGCAAAAATGACATGATGAGCTGGTCGTTATTGATCAGCGTTATTGGATTCATTTTGGTTGCTTCGGGTGGTTGGATTTTTAAAGAATTGGTGATTCGCAAATTCGGAACCAATGCTCCTGATTTAGTAACCTATTACAAATGGGTATTCCCCTTTGGATTTGGATTAACCTTCTTTTTGTTGTTTGAAGCTTATAGTTGGCATTTAGGAAAAAGTGTGCTTGTAAATTTCCTAAGGGAAGTGTTGTTTCGGCTATTCACAACACTACTCATTGTCTTGCTCGGAATTGGTTTAATTAAGGATTTCGACCTCTTTATTAAGATCTATTCTTTTACTTATATACTGTTATTTATCACCCTCTTTCTGCTGCTTTGGAAAGCAGGAAATGTGCATTTTCATTTTAAAGTTAGTCATGTAACTCGCCGCTTCAAGAAGAAAATACTATTGCTAGTAAGCTTTGTTTGGGGTGGCACTCTCGTATATACGATTTCTAATACATTCGATAACATCGTTATTGCTTCAGTGCTTAAAGACGGGTTGGCCTTAGGTGGCATTTACACTCTAGCCCAAAACATTGCCAGCCTAATTCAAGCACCACAAAGAGGCATTATCTCTTCTTCAATAGGAGCTCTATCCCAAGCCTGGAAAGACAAAGACATGAAGAAAATCAGCACGATCTATCATCGATCTTCGATCAATCAAATGATCTTCTCAATAGGAATGTTCGTGCTAATTTGGATCAATTTTATTGACGGGGTATTCACCTTCCATTTGCAGAAAGAATTCATTGCTTCTCAACAAGTATTCTTGTTTATTGGTTTGATGCGAATTGTTGATATGGGAACAGGCGTAAATGCTCAAATAATTGCCACGTCTATCTATTGGCGATTTGAATTTCTTTCCGGCATTGTACTTATCTTGATCACACTTCCATTAAATTACTTCTTAACAAAGCAACTGGGTGTAACTGGTCCGGCCATTGCAAATTTGATCTCTTTCACGATCTACAATTTAATTCGTTTTATTTTCCTATATAGAAAATACGAATTACAACCCTTCAATGTAAAGTCGCTGTTCATTATACTACTTGGACTTGTAGGGTATTTCGTGAGTTATTATGCATTCAAAGATCAACAAGGTTTTTGGTGGATTTGCTTGAGAAGTGCGGTTTTTCTTGTAATCTATGTTACGGGCACCATTGCGTTGAACATCTCACCCGATATCCGACCTGTTTTACAAACCGCTATTAAAAAAATAGGACTCAAACCAAAAAATTAAAGGAACTCGAAATCAAAGTAGCACGAGTAGGGAGCTCGGCTGCTCCATTATTAATTCTTAATTACTATTCACGGCTCTTCCGCACCCCGCAAAATGCTGCAAATAATAGGGCTCATTCAAATCGCTAATGATAACCCCATTGCTGGTAGAAGCGTGTGCAAATTTGCCATTGGTGAGATACACGCCAACGTGAGAGACTTCTTTTTTGCGGGCTATTTTGAAGAAGACCAGATCGCCTTCTTTTAATTCAGATTTGGAAATGGGAGTAGCAAAATGGTATTGCTCCACGCTCGATCGTGGTAAAGAAACATTGTAGAAATAACTCATGTAGGTTAATGCGAAACCGGAACAGTCGATTCCACTTTTATCGAGTCCACCCATTTTGTATTTCGTTCCGTACCAGCCTTCCATGAATTCAATGAATTTGTGGTTAAGCATGGTCTCAACAGGAATATCGAGCAGAATTGCGTATTTGAATTGAAGATCGTAGAGCATTTCCGGAGCGATCTTGGGAACGTTGGTCACCTCATCTGTTGGGTTGGGAATTCCCGTTGATGCATCGGAACCTACAGGCGGCGCAATGATCTTTGAGCCGGCCTCCTTTTTAGGTGCGGCTACTGGCTTAGAAACAGCCGCTGCTGTTTGCTTTCCGGTCGTTTTTTTTAAAAACGAGCAGGAACTAGCCAATACGCTTAACAATATGATCAACAACAACTTATTCATTGCCCTGCAAAGTTAATGCATTCAAATTTATTCCCTTCATGTGCATAAATTATGCCATCTATCGGTTGTGAAACTCCCCTATTTTGCCCCCCGAAGTCGTAAATTTGCAGGCTCAATCGTTTCGTACTATGCCCAAGTTTTCGCATCTCCATTGTCATACTCAATTCTCACTGCTGGATGGGGCTGCATCCATTCAAAGTTTGTATAAAAAGGCGGTAAAGCATCAGATGCCTGCCATGGCCATCACCGATCACGGAAACATGTTCGGTGCCTTTGAATTTGTATCAGAAGCTTATAAACATAAAAACGAAGACGGTACGCTGAAAGTAAAGCCAATTGTAGGTTGCGAATTCTATGTGGTGAAAGATCGGACGCGTCAACAATTCAGCAAAGACCAAAAAGACGAACGCTACCACCAGGTACTTCTGGCAAAAAATAAAACAGGTTATCAGAACCTTATCAAACTTACTTCACTTGGGTACATTGAGGGTATGTATAGCAAATATCCTCGTATCGATAAACAATTGATCGAAAAGTACCATGAGGGACTGATTGCCACCACCTGTTGTATTGGTGCCTATGTGCCTCAAACAATTTTACACGAAGGCGTCGACGAAGCTGAAAAAGAATTCAAATGGTGGTTGGATTTGTTTGGAGAAGACTATTTCATCGAAATTCAGCGCCACAATATCAAAGAGCAGGAAATCATCAATCAAACCCTGCTTCAGTTTTCGAAGAAATACAATGTGCCCGTAATTGCTACAAATGACAGTCATTACACAGATAAGGACGATTACAATGCACACGATATCTTGCTTTGTATCAATACCGGTGAAAAGAAAAGTACGCCCGGTTACGATGATTTTGTGAACGACGATGTGAACTTAAAAAACCGTCGTTTCAAATTCCCCAACGATCAGTTCTACTTTAAATCGCCTGAAGAAATGCAGCAATTGTTTTCGGACATACCTGAAGCAATTGACAACACCAATATGATTGTGGATCGAGTGGAAGTCTTGAATCTTAAAAAAGACATCTTGCTTCCTGCCTTTCCACTTCCCAAAGAGTTCCAGATTCACGATGATAGTAATTTGAACCAGTGGGAATATTTGAAGCACTTGACCTACTTAGGTGCGAAGGAGCGCTACTCAGATCTCACGCCTGATATTCAAGAGCGGATCGACTTTGAATTGTTCACCATCAAAACCATGGGATTTGCCGGGTACTTTTTGATTGTAAGTGATTTCATCAAAGCCGGAAGAAACTTGGGAGTATTTGTTGGGCCGGGGCGTGGTTCTGCAGCCGGTAGCGTAGTAGCTTATTGTATTGGCATCACTAATATAGACCCTGTTAAGTACAAACTACTTTTTGAGCGTTTCTTAAATCCTGATCGTAAGTCAATGCCGGATATCGATACGGACTTCGATGATGAAGGCCGTCAGAAAGTAATCGATTATGTAGTAGGAAAATACGGTCAAAATCAGGTAGCCCAAATCGTTACTTATGGTACGATGGCAGCGAAGATGAGTATCAAAGACGTGGCACGTGTAATGGATCTGCCTTTAGCAGAATCAAATGCTATGGCGAAGATGGTTCCGGAGAAACCCGGAATAGAATTGGGAAAAGTATTGCATGCCAAGCTTACCACTAAGGAAGGCGAAGGTTCATTAGAAGAAAAATACAATCTCACTCCTGAAGAAATCGACTCGGTTAAAAAGCTTAGGGAAATTTATAAAAGGGAAGAAACCTTAGAAGGAACGGTTTTACATGAGGCCGAACGTTTGGAAGGTTCTGTGCGTAACACCGGTATCCATGCTGCAGGTATCATCATTGCTCCAAAAGACCTTACAGAACTTATTCCGGTTTGTATTGCCAAAGATTCACCGCTTTGGGTAACACAAATTGAGGGCAGTATCATTGAAGACGCGGGTGTAATCAAGATGGACTTCTTGGGTTTAAAGACCCTCACCATCATTAAGAATGCTTTGCGCATGATCAAAGAAAATCATGGCGAAGAAATAGACATCGATTATATTCCACTCGACGACGAGAAGACCTTTCAAATCTATCAAAAAGGTGACACCATCGGTACCTTCCAGTTTGAAAGTCCCGGCATGCAGAAATACCTGCGCGATTTGAAACCGGATAAGTTCGATGATTTGATTGCGATGAACGCCTTGTACCGTCCCGGTCCATTGGCCTATATCCCCGACTTCATTGATCGTAAACATGGAAAGCAAGCCATTCAATATGATTTGCCTGAAATGGCCGAGTACTTAGAAGAGACTTACGGAATTACGGTTTATCAAGAGCAGGTGATGTTGCTTGCGCAAAGTTTGGCCGGATTTAGCAAAGGAGATGCCGACGTGTTGCGTAAGGCAATGGGTAAAAAGCAGAAGGCCGTACTCGACAAAATGAAAAGCCAGTTTATTGATGGTGCAAGTAAGAAAGGACACGATAAAGAAAAACTGGAGAAGATTTGGACAGACTGGGAGGCATTCGCTCAATATGCCTTCAACAAATCGCACTCAACATGTTACGCCTTTGTTGCGTATCAAACTGCTTATTTAAAAGCCCACTACCCTTCCGAATACATGGCTGCAGTTTTGAACAACGCCGGTAGTATTGAAAAAATCACCTTCTTTATGGAAGAGTGCAAGCGGATGGGGTTGAATGTACTGGGTCCCGATATCAATGAATCTAAAAAAGGATTTGCCGTAAATAAAGTGGGTGATATTCGATTTGGCTTAGGTGGATTAAAGGGTGTAGGCGAAGCCGCAGTAGATGCCTTAATTGAAGAACGTGAATGCAAAGGAGCCTTCTCCTCCATATTCGACATGATCAAGAGAGTAAACCAACGCACCGTGAATAAAAAGACATTGGAAAGCTTGGTTTATGCCGGGGCATTTGATTGCTTTAAAGACATTCACAGAGCACAATATTTTTACTTGGCACCCGGCGAATCAAAAAACGGATTAGAACGAATTATTACCTGGGGTCAAACACAACAATCTTTAAGTTCTGGAACCTCAAATACTTTATTCGGCGATCTGCCATCGGTAATGGAAGTGCCGGCTCCCAAACTTGCTGTATGTGAGCCATGGACGCTCACCGAGTTGTTGAATTATGAAAAAGAAGTGACAGGAATGTTCATGAGCGGTCACCCTCTCGATCATTTTAAATTTGAAATCCAACATTACGGTATAACCAATATGAGTGATTTCAATGAAATGAAAGACACCATTAAAACACTCGGCAATTCAGGCAAAACCATTCGTCTGGCCGGACTCGTAACAGATGCGCAGCACCGTGTTACTAAAACCGGAAGAAATTTTGGTTCATTCATTTTGGAAGATTTAAGTGGCAAGAGTGAATTTATGTTGTGGAGTGACGATTACGTGAAGTATTCGAACTATCTGGAAAAAGGAAAGAACCTATTCTTACTAGGACATTTCAAAACCCGATGGGGCAAAGACGATGATTTTGAATTCAAAGTAACGGGCATCATCCTATTAGAAAGTATCAAACAAAGTTTTACCAAACAACTGATTCTTTCCTTGGAAGCTCGACACATTACTCCGAAACTAGTTGACTTCTTAGATCAGAATATAAAACAGTTTAGAGGAAAGTCTGGTTTGAAGTTTATTATCAAAGATTCCAAACTGCAACAGAAAGTAACCTTATACAGTTTGGAAAGTGGATTCGAAATGAACGAAGAAATGGCTCATTTTTTACAAGAAAGCCCCGAACTTGAAGTGCAAGTAATTAGTAATTAATAGCTTGCAAAGACTATTTAATATTAGCGTCAATAAGAGTATCCTTGAGGTAACTGACAATTGGGATTGTTTTAACAGGAAAAATGACAAGTTTTGCACAACGGTCTGCCAGCTTTGCGGGTTATCGATAATGGCGTTAAATTTGTCCTCCTTTGTATAAATCATTTGATCTAAATACTTTAAACAATTAATTATGGCATTAGAATTCACAGATGGCAACTTTCAAGAGAAAGTGATCAGTTCTGATAAATTAACAGTAGTTGACTTTTGGGCAGAATGGTGTGGTCCTTGTCGCGCAATTGGTCCCGTAATCGAAGAATTATCTAAAGAATACGATGGTCGCGTAAATGTGGGAAAAGTAAACGTTGACCATAACCCTAAGTTGTCAATCGACTTCGGTGTTACCTCAATCCCTGCGATTCTTTTTATCAAAGGTGGTAAGGTAGTTGATAAATTAGTAGGTGCACAACCTAAAGGCAATTTCGTTAAGAAAATTGAGCAACACATCTAACAGATTGTTGTGGATTACAATACTCGGTCCCGGTCGCTATAACGACCGGGATTTTTGTTTTCGAGAATCTGAGGTCACAGATAATTACTCATGTTAGAATAATCCCTTTGTAGTCTTTGTATCGATATTCCAACCGCCTGTACAAATATTGGATTATTGGGCCTTAGAAAAACATGTTAAGCCCCCTGAAAACACCCGATTTTATTGAAAATTCGTTTATATTGCTGTTTTCTTACTATTACCAAAAACTACTGCATGAACCCTGCTATTGAAAATTTGATGCGCGGTGCCCTCGGCATGTTTTTCCTCATATTTATTTGTTGGATTTTTAGTACCAATAGAAGAGCCATTAATTGGAAGTTGGTTGGAATTGGCATTGCAGCTCAAATTGGTTTTGCCCTTGGAGTGTTGAAAGTTAACGTAGTCAAAATCGTTTTCTCTTGGCTCAGTGCCAAATTTGTAGAGTTGATCAATATCGGCCACAAAGGAATCGAGTTCATTTTTGGTAATTTGGCAGATTCTAACGGTTCTTGGGCCTACATTTTCGGAGTTCAAGTACTTCCCAATATCATTTTCTTTGCCGCATTGTCGGCTATGTTTTATTACCTGGGAATTTTGCAGAAGGTTGTTTATGTGTTTGCCTGGATGTTGAAGAAAATTGGCATCTCCGGTCCTGAGAGCGTTTCCACTGCGGCGAATATCTTTCTGGGTCAAACGGAGGCCCCATTAATGATTCGCCCGTTTCTCGACAAACTTACCCGCTCTGAAATGATGTGTATTATGGTGGGTGGTATGGCCAATACTGCAGGAAGTGTGTTAGCCGCTTATGTTGGTTTTCTGGGTGGAAACGATCCGGTTCAACAACAATATTTTGCGCTTCACATGTTGAGTCAAAGTATCATGAGTGCTCCCGCTGCAATTGTAGTTTCCAAAATACTCTTCCCGCAAACAGAAAATGTAATGCAGGAACTAAAAGTGCCAAAGGAAAAATTAGGCGACAATTTCCTGGATGCCATTTCCCTAGGTACCACAGACGGTTTAAAGCTAGCTGTAAATGTGGGTGCCATGTTGATCGTGTTCACGGCGCTTATGTATATGGGAAACTGGGTATTGGGAACCATTTCTTACAGATTTGGTTTTAACGATGAAATAGTTTCATTAACCGGAGGACGATACAATTCCTTGTCACTTCAAATGATTCTAGGCTATATTTTCGCGCCGGTTGCATGGCTAATTGGGGTCAACTCCAATGAGATGGTTATGGTGGGGCAGCTTTTGGGCGAGAAAACCATTTTGAATGAGTTCGTTGCCTATATTTCGTTTGGTGACATGAAAACGACGGGAAAAATTGCTGACCCAAAATCGATATTGATTGCCACCTATGCCCTTTGTGGATTCGCTAATTTTGCCTCAATAGGAATACAAATTGGCGGTATCAGTCAATTGGCCCCCAATCAACGAAAAAATCTAACAGAATTAGGAGTCAAAGCCCTATTGGGAGGTACAATTGCCTGTTTAATGTGCGGTTGTATAGCCGGAGCTTTATCGTAATTCACTAAACTTTTGGTAAGCGGGTATGTTTAAAATCATGTAGACATACCCGTTTTCTATTTGTAACTTTGCACCTGAAATTTGAGACTATGGATCATTCTGCGATTAATGCAATTGTAGCAGCCGAAAAGAACACCGGCTTGAGAGCAATCGGCAATAAGGTAATCAAAGGCGAACGCCTCTCCCGAGAAGAAGGAGTACTCTTATTTGAAGAAGCGTCGCTTCCTTTTGTAGGAGCTTTAGCGAATTTTGTGAGAGAAAAACTACATGGTAATAAAACATACTTCAACAGAAACTTTCATATTGAACCTACCAATGTGTGTGTATTCACATGTAAGTTTTGTTCATACTCACGTTTATACGCTCATAAAGAAGAAGGTTGGGAATTGAGCATCGATCAAATGATGCACATTGTAAAAAAATACGACGGTCAACCTGTAACCGAAGTACACATTGTAGGCGGCGTACACCCTAAAATGCAACTAAGCTTCTTCGCAGATCTTTTGAAGCAAATCAAAGCTCACCGACCTGATTTGCACATCAAAGGATTTACAGCTGTGGAACTCGACTATATGTTCAGAAAAGCGAAACTCACTGTAGACGAAGGGATGAAAGTGCTGAAGGAAGCCGGCTTAGATTCATTACCGGGCGGTGGTGCTGAGATTTTCGCACCAGCTGTAAGACAACAGATCTGCGACGATAAAGTAGACGGCAAAGGCTGGTTGGAAATCCACAAAGCTGCTCACAATGCAGGCATGCACTCTAATGCAACCATGCTTTACGGTCATGTTGAATCTTACGCAGATCGAGTAGACCATATGGATCAACTAAGAAGCTTACAGGATGAGACCAAAGGATTCAACACCTTCATTCCTCTTAAGTTCAGAAATCACGACAATGAGATGAGTCATATTCCTGAAGTGAGTGTAATTGAAGACTTGAAATTGTATGCCATCGCTCGTTTGTACATGGATAATTTCCCGCACCTAAAAGCCTACTGGCCCATGCTCGGTCGCAAAAATGCTCAATTGACCCTGGCATTTGGTGTTAATGATATTGATGGAACAATTGACGATACAACTAAAATCTATTCCATGGCAGGTTCTGAAGAACAAACACCTTCAATGACCACCGGAGAATTGGTAACTTTGATTAAACAAGTTGGACGTCAACCCATCGAAAGAGACACCCTCTACAAAGAAATCAGAGACTATACCGATGTTCCGTTGGCTACGATAGATGCAAACCCACTTTTGAATTAAGAATTAAGAAGTAAGAATTAAGAATTGGGCACCATAGCAACTAGTCGGTGGAGACACGTATAGGGTAAATAAGCGAAAGTCTAACTCGCTCACTTATTTAATTGTATAAAACAATAACGAAATTCTTACAAAATAACCTCGTTCACAAAGTACTCATTCATCTCGAAGCACTGATTCTTAATTATTAATTCTTAATTACTTCAGTCCACCCGCAGCCCAAACCAGCCCTGCATTCGACTTGTAGTACTTTGTTTTTAGCTCAATCAATTTCTGGCTTGCTTCTAACCACTTCTGTTCACGAGAATTGAGTACAAAGAGTGTGCTCTCTCCTATTTCGTATTTCTGACGTTCACCAATTAATAATCGATAATAATTCTGAACCGCATTCTCATAAAGAACAATCTGTTGCTTCAATGTAAATACCTCGTTGTAATAGGTCTTCACCTTGTTTCGGATACCCAACTGGGTAAGTGATTGATCTAAAACTGTATTTTGAATTTTCAATCCAGCTTGCTTATAGGCTCCACGAGCTTCAGATAAACGTAAAGGCATTACAAATTGAAAACCAAATTTGTAATTATTCTCTAGAAACCCGGCACTCACTTTGTCAACCACATTATATCCTTTGTTCAATAGTTGCATTTTAGCATCGAACTTGGGCAATAGGCTTTGAAACTTTAGTTTCTTTTCTATAGCCAGCGCGTCTAATTTGAAACCGAACGATTTCAACTTAGGATGATTGTCAGAAAGTGTAAGCGCTTCTTCATAGGTAGGAGCTTGGAAACTCACCCATTGATCCTTCCATTTATCGTCGGGAGTAATGTTTTCATTTAAAGCTACAGGCTCTCCAGTTTGGCTCCACATATATGCCGACAAAGCAATGGTTTCATTCTGGAATTTCAAATACGCGTCTGTTTTCATCAACTGCACCTGCTGCAATTGAGTTAAGGCCTCCACCGTGTCAATTGCAGGTCGGTTTCCTTGCAACACTTCTTGCTTTACAAAACCGAATCGTGCCAAATTCACTTTTTCAGAAGCATCGAAAATTTGAAACACTTGATATGCCCTCAACCATTCCCAATATTCTGCAACGGCATCAAACAACAGGTCGTTGACAGCAAGCTGTTGCTCTGCCTCCGATTGTTTCACAAATAATTTCGCTTGTTGAAGCGCTGCTCTTCTTTTGTCGATCACCAAATCTTTCAATAGTGGAACACTGGCACCCAAATAGCTAGTTTGCCCAACGCTGCTTTCAGGATTGAGCTTCGTGCCATTGATATTTTCAATACCGGTGTACAACTCCACTCCGTACCAAGTTGGAATTTGTAATTCAGGATTGTAGTAGCTGTAGTAGAGGTCGCCACCAAAACGCTTGCGTTCAAAATTATCGGTAAGAACGGGATCAAAGCCCCCTCTAGCAATGGTTACCCCTGCTTTCGCTATCAAAACATTATTGGAAGCTTGCTTGGCAACCGGATGGTAGGCTCTTACGATCGCAAGAAAACCCTGCTCCGATAAACGGGGCATTGTATCATATTGAGATTGCGCTTTCCAATGCAGAGCGCTTAACAACACCAATAAAAAGAATAGTTTGCTTCTCATGAATTATTTCTTAGTCTTTTCAGAGGCTTTGGATGTTTTATAATACTCAGGTGGGAATCCATTGATGTTTCGCCACAATTCATACCAAATAGGTACATCTTTCAACAATGCAAACCCGGAAGCACCTGTACCCATTTTCAATTCCTTGGGCCAAGGCTTTTCATTGGGATCTTCAACAACTAACACACGAAAAAGCCCATTGTCATTCAATCCATTTTCTACTACCACTACTTTTCCTGAGAAAGTTCCATAGGATGCCTGTGGCCAACCACTAAAAACGATTGCCGGAAATCCATCAAAAATGAATCGAACGCGCTGACCTGTATCTACCAATGGAAGGTCAACTGGTTTTACATACAGTTCAACGGCAAGCTGCGGATTTGCAGGTACAATTTCAACCAACATCTCCCCTTCTTTCACGATCTCATTCAATCCACTTTTGCGTGCTCTTACTACTTGCCCGTCTTGTGGTGCTTTAATATAATACTGTCCACTACGAATATTATAATTTGTGTATTGATTTTCTAATTTTGCGATTTCTCCTGCACCTGTTGCAATCTGAGAAAGCGACTGATAACGATCTCCGCTCGCTTTTGATATTTTCTCCAAATATTGTTGTTGTTCTCCGTTCAACTCTAATTGCAAGCGAATCATTTCCTGTTTAGAGTTTCCGAATTTGATTTCAGCCGAAGTTCTTTTCGCTTGTGCATCTTGAAAAGCTTGGTTACGTTGTTCCAATTGAAGCAAAGAAACCAGCCCTGAATCATACAAAGCTTTTTGTCGTTTGAATTGAACCTGCTTGAAATTATAGTCATTCTGTGCAGCCAGCATATCCATACTATCGGCGGTAATCTTTTGTCGTTGCTGGTAGATCTTGTTTTGAATCTCACTTACTTTCAACGACAGTGAGTTTTCCAATGCTTTGATTTGAGCATCTACCGTTTGAACCTTGCTTCTATAGCTTTCAACAGCAGTCTTCTTTGATTCTAATTGTTCTTCTGTTCTATTCAACAACGCAGGATCCAAGTAGTCATCTTTGATCTCGGCCAACACGGCAATGGTATCTCCTTTTCTTACAAAATCACCTTCTTTAACGTTCCATTTCACAATTCTTCCCGCAATAATGGTGTTTAACTCTTGCGGGCGTTGTTCTTGACGAAGCGCCGTAACATCACCTCGAGTGCGAATGTTCTGCGTCCATGGCAACAACAAAATAAGTCCCATACCAACTAATATTCCCAAGAACCATTTTCGAATATTACTCACGCGATTCGCGCGGTACACTTTCGAAAATGAACTCACAACATTTGCCTGTCCGGCATCTGTAAGTTGCTTTCTAATTCCTTCCATTTTCTAGAGTGTTTAGAGTTTTATGATTTGATTGCATTGAGACTGAAACCATTCATCATTGGTTACAATGATTGCAGTAGTGTTAGGCATAGACTTAAGGATGTACTCTTGTATTGGCCTTACCTCCTCATCATTCAAGCCATTCCATGGATCATCCATTAACAAGAGTCGGGGTTTGTGAATCAACGCTCGCACCAATACTAATTTCTGCATGGTTTTCTTACTAAGGTGCTTGGCCCCGGTGGTTAATGAGTATTCCAATTGCATTGGTAATGAACGAACGAATTTCTCCAAGCCTACCATTTTTAATAAGTCATAGATATCATCGTCATGAATGTCTTCATGGCCCATGGTTAAATTTTCACGAATGGTGCCATTGAAAAGTTCATCATAATTGAATTGGATACCTGTTTGGAATCGATAGGATGCCAAATTGATTTGTGATAAAGGAATTTGATCGACCCAAATTTTACCTTCATAAGGCTGGTAAGCCCCTGTTAATACTTTCAACAGGGTACTGGTACCAGCTCCAAGTTTTCCATAGATTGATACTTTTTCGCCGGGCTGAACGCTCAACGATACTTCGTTTAGAATCGGTTGCTTTTCATCATAGCTAAAGCTAAGTTCCTCTGTTTTAAGAGCGATTCCTTGCGAACGCACTTCGAGGTCCTTGGCACCTGTACTTTCCTTTTGAAGATCACTTAACTTTTCCAGTTTTTCAACAGAGGTTAATACATCGTATACTTGATCGAGGTTACCAATCAATTTCTCTACGGAGCCCATCAAAGATAGGATCACGATTTCTGCTGCTATGAATTGTCCAATGTTCAATTGCTGGTCAATCAAAAGAAAACTACCAACAATCAGCATTGAAGCGGTAATAATGATTTTGAATCCAATAAGCGACCAATATTGAAACAGGAGCACTTTAAAGTGATTGGTTCTTGCTTCCAAGTACCCGGAAACACCTTCATCCGTTTTTTTGATATGCATTGTTTTCGATCCTGAAAACTTGAATAGCGTTACAACGCGCGCCAATTCTTCCAACCAGCCTGCAACTTTATATTTATAGTCACTTTCTTCGATGCTGGTCTCCAAGCCACGATTTCCGGAATAACGCAATAGCAAATAAAGGATGGTTAACAAGGTAAGGCCAAAGATGATGAATACGGGATGATAGAAACTCAATAGAATTAAGCCAAATAAAATTTGAATGCTAGCTGCAGGAATGTCGAGTAAAAGCTTGGCCAACCCTTTTTGTAAGGAGATTGTATCAAAAAAACGATTCACTAATTCCGGTAGGAAATATTTTTGAGCCCCTTTTAAGTTAATAGTAGGGATGGTATGAGAATACAGAAATGAATACCGCACAAAGAGTTGTTGCTGGATTTTTTCAATGATCTTCATTTGATTCACTTGAAGAAGACCGTTTAAAAAAACACTGGTAACAACAAATACAATTAACAGCACTAAAGAAGTTGAAATGGCTCCTCCGAGTACAAAACTGATGATGGACTGAATACCCAATGGAAGTGCCAATTGCACAAGTCCACTGAAGACTGCATAAAAGTAGATAGCCGAAATTTCTCTTTTTTCGTACGTAATAATACTCAGTATCCTTCTTAAGGCGTTAATTTTCATTTGATTAGGTTAAATTCAAAGAAAGTTGCTACTTCCAACACCTATAACGGTTTTGGGTTTGCAAAATTACTTGAGAACCATAACAAAAGAGATTAAGAAAAGATTAAATAGGAAGCTTTAACTTTTTTTAACAGAAAAGCAATCAGATTCAAGCACTAGGATGATTTCACAAGGCTTTTCATTTCAACAGAGGTATCTAATTATTCGCTATTAATAGAATTAGCATTCCGGCAGGCTAATAGGAATATGCACCGCTAATCCTCCTTCAGCGGTTTCCTTGTATTTAAAACTCATATCTCTTGCGGTATCCCACATTGTTTTTACAACTGTATCAAGCGAAACTTTTGCATAATCGGGCGCACTTTGTAAAGCAAGTTGTGTAGCCGTTATCGCTTTGATCGCTCCCATCGTATTTCGCTCAATGCAGGGCACCTGAACCAGCCCCCCAATTGGATCGCAGGTTAATCCTAAATGATGTTCCATGGCGATTTCGGCGGCCATTAAACATTGACGTTGCGACCCACCTAACACTTCGGTTAAACCGGCTGCCGCCATGGCGCTGGAAACTCCAATTTCAGCCTGACATCCACCCATAGCTGCAGAAATAGTCGCTCCTTTTTTAAAGATACTTCCTACTTCTGAAGCAGTTAACATGGCTTGATGCATTTTATTGATGTCTGCACCTTCACAGAACACGTAGTAGTAAAGAAACACAGCCGGAATCACGCCTGCGGCCCCATTGGTTGGAGCGGTTACCACTCTGCCAAACGATGCATTCTCTTCGTTCACTGATAGAGCAAAACAACTAACCCAATCCAATATGTATTTGAAGTCATTCCCGCCGTCGCGTATTGCTTTCACCCACGATTCAAAATTGGTATAAGATCTATCTTTCAACAATCTTTTGTTCAAGGCCGCTGCTCTGCGCTGCACATTCAACCCTCCCGGTAAGATGCCTTCGGTATGACACCCTCTGTAGACGCAGGCTTTCATAACCTCCCAAATCTTAGTTAAACCCGCTCTAGTAGCAGATTCTTCTCGCCAAGCATGTTCATTTTCTAATACCACATCACTTATGTGTAATCCGGTTTTTCTACACCAATGCAATACTTCTTCAGAGGTATTTATTGGGAAAGGCAAGTCTACTTGTTCTTTATCATTATTCGTTTCCCCTTCTTTCACTACAAAACCACCTCCAATTGAATAGAAAGTTTCAGAGAAAGCCTCTCCATTGTGCAAGGTCACCAAAAAGCTGAGTGCATTTGGATGAAAAGGCAAAGATTCATTCATTAAGAATTCTAAATCTTTCTTAGGGTCAAAAGACAAATCCAAAGTTCCATTTAAAGGGAGGACTCGATTGGAATGGATGGATTGAAATTTGGGATCGATACTGTCTACATCTATCGTAACAGGGTCTTCGTTACAGAGTCCGAGCAATACTGCTACATCGGTACCATGTCCTTTACCGGTTTTCGCCAAAGAACCATATAACAGCACTTTCAAATGAGATACTTGATTTAATCGGTTTTGATCAGAAAGCCGGGTAACGAATTGCTGAGCTGCACGCCATGGCCCTAAGGTATGAGAGCTGGAAGGGCCTACACCAATTTTAAATATATCAAATACAGAAATAGCTTCGTGTGGCAAGGAATATAGATTTATGTAAAAGAAAATGCCCTGTGGAACAGGGCACAAACTTAATCATTTGTTCGTATTGTTTACATTTTTGAATCTTAGGATAGATATTGCCTACCCAATAGCTTTGATAAAAGATAATAAACCAACACTCATTCAATTAAAACTGCATTATTGAAAGTCTGTTAAAGTGATGTCGAAAATAAGGATTGAGTTTCCAGGGATCACCACATTGCCACTGTTGTCTTTAATATCTTGGCTACCATAACCTAAGCTAGGAGGAATAAAGAGTCGAATTTGACCACCTTTTTTAATTAAGGGGATGCCTACTTTCCATCCTTCTATCAAGGTTCCCAAAGTGAATACTTGGCTGGTTTGAGAATCGAACACTGTTCCATTAGTTAGCTTCCCTGAATAGTTGATCAAAATGGCGGAACACTGCGATGGGCTGGCTGTTCCTGTACCATCAGCCAGAATCTGATAATACATATTACTACTATGCTTGGTGGCAGTGAGACCATTGCTTGTTAAATAGGTAACAATTGCTTGTTCTTCAGAACTTGACGCCACTGTACCGTTGACTTTATAGGTACAACCTGCTGTACTTTTCAAACAACCCGACAAAAAGAGTGCGGAAACGGCCACTAAAACGATACTTAAGATCCTCATTTTCAAATTTTTTGGCGAATATAATACACAAAAAGACAAGACTCAACCCTGAGATGCTGCATCTTGATTGCCTTGCTGTCGCTTTTGCTTTGCCTTCAGTTCCAAATACAACTGTTCTTTCATATCCCACTGGTGTTTTTTGTAGAAAATGGCAACAAAACAAACAATCAAACCTATGGAAATCAATAAAGTAGAGGGGTTCAGCTTGGCATTTGCCATTGCTTCTGCCCTATTGTACCAGAATTTACCCGACAGGAGAATTAAAATTATGGGGATAGAAAAGATCAAACCAACAGGCAACCCAATAATCCATTGACGGGTCCATTTTTTTTCCAAAAGGCGGTTTTTTTCCCAATATTCTACGAAATCAGCTTCCTTCTTACTCAACATAACTTCATGATTTTTACGCATTCGTGACCAATTACAAAAATAAACAAGGAATTGTTACGTTATAGATTTATCTGTTAACAGACAAAATCCAAATACCTTGAAATTATCCGCTTTACTTACAAATTATTTGTATCAAAACAAAAGGTTGGCAATTCCCAAAATTGGCACTTTTACAATTGACGCAGCAGTTGTAGTACCTGATCCGGAAGAAAAAGAATTTGAAGACTTCCTTTCTCAAATTCAATTCAAGGCAGGCGGTGTTAACCAAACTGATGAAGCCACCATTCAATTTATACGCGAACAAACAGGTAAAATTAGACCTCTGGCTGAATCTGATTTTGAATCGTATGTAAACGATATGATCCTTCTTCTCAATATTGGCAAACCGGTATTACTCGAGGGAATCGGTACGATCTTGAAAACAAAAACCGGAGCATTGGATTTTATACCGGGCTTACACGGTGTTGAGAAAGTAGAGATTTTTCCGGCCGAAAAGCCTGTTGAAAAACAAGCTGAGAAGAAAGCAACATTAAAACCTGCATCAAAAATAACGAAACCCAAGACAAGCAATGTAGAAGCGCCTCAGTTGAAAAGAGGGCTATTACTTGCCGGCGCGTTCGCTGCTTTAGTGATTGTTTTAGGAGGTGGATATTGGTTGTATAGTTCAAATGGTTCGGAAGGGAATAGCAAATTAGATGTTGCAGAAAATAATACTACCAACCTTCCTATTCAAGCTGCTCTTACAGCAAACAATGCCGACACAGTTCAACAAAGTCAAACCAATTCAACAACTGGTGCCGCTGTAAATACGGCGCCTGTGGCTGCCAGTCCAGATACAACAGTCGCTTCTGAAAAGCAATACAAGTTTATTTTACAGGCTACTAAGAAAAAGCACATTGCAGATTCGAATTTTGCAAAAGTAAAAATTGATTACCCGAATTTATTTTTAGAGAAATCAGCTGATGAAACCTATAAGATTTACCTTTACAGGAAATGTAAGGCAACTGATACTACTCAAATTAAGAAAGATTTGAATTACTGGTATTGGGGCCGAAAAGAAATAAGGGTAACTATAGAACAATGAGAAAATCTGCCGAGTATTGGATTAAGAAATTAGACTTACTAACTCATATTGAAGGGGGCGCATACAAAGAAACGTATCGTGCCCCTTTGTTATTTTCAAAAGACCAGTTACCGGCCAGCTATTCAGGTGCACGCCCAGCTGCAACCGGTATCTATTTCTTGCTTCAGAAAAATCAATTCTCTGCACTTCATAAAATAGCGAGTGATGAGATGTGGCATTTTTATGATGGAGATCCCATTGAGATCATAGAGATCAAAGAGGATGGCACTTTGTACCATCACCTTTTGGGGCCTGATTTAGAACAAGGACAAGTATTTCAATTGGTAATTCCGGCAAATAGTTGGTTTGGCTCTCGTGTACTGGGCGAAGGAGCATACGCACTTGTAGGTTGCACCGTGGCCCCTGGATTCGATTTTGCCGATTTCGAGTTAGCAAAAAGGGAAACACTGATTGCAGCATTTCCCCTTCATAAAAATATCATTACAGAACTTACACGTGATTAGCGAAAAAACCGATTAGTATAGATTATTGAAAGCCTCTACAGCAGCCATCAACTCTTCTTCCGTTTTACAGCGGTTTTTATTTTTGTCTAACCACTCTTTCAATTTCCCGGTGGTATCGCCGATAGCTTCTAGAAAACTCGCTCTGTCTTTCTTGATTTTGATCGCATAACCGCCCGGTTTGGAAATGTAGTATGTTTCGGTGAGGCTGTATTCTTTGGTGGTACTAGCTTTGTTGTATTCAGCAACATCCACCAAACTCTTCTTATTTAATTTCAACAATGCAGTAGCACCATCTTGTAACACTTGATAAAAGGTGGCATCAGTATTTCTTTCCACTGCTAGAAATCCGCAACGAAACAAATATCTCATACCTGTTGCCGGAGTCAATACAAACTCTTTCACAGGATTCACTACAGCCAAGGTTTTATTCTGATGTAGAAACAATAATTCATTGCTAAATATGTCGAGCTTCAATTGAAACTTATCGGCCTTGCTTCCATCTTTCAAGTAAATAACACCGGGCGTCCATTCGTCCATAAAAAATGGGCTGCCTACAATATTACTATTTGAGCCGCCATTTTTGTAAACATTGCCACTAAGATCGTCTCTTAAAATTTGTTGATTTTGTGCAAACCCATCAAAGGCAAGAAGAAGCAGCGATGCAAAAAAATAGAATCTTTTCATATTACGAAACATTGGTTTTAGAGCTTTTTCTCTTTAAATATAAGTACAAAGGTATTCCCGAACATGTTAAAATTAACCCTAAAACAGAATTGATTACCGGAGTTTTACCGGTTAGGTAGTTTTGAATGTCATTGTACACTGTTACAACAAAGTATAAAACAGTGAAAGCCACAAAGATGAGAGGGATATAAGGGAAACCCCATACCTTGTAGGCTCTCGGCACTTCAGGCATTTTTCTTCTCAGTATAAAAATGCCGTAGCCGGCAAATCCGTAAAAAATCCAAGTGATGAAAACAAACAAATCGGTTAGCATATCGAAGCTGCCGGTAAGAACAAATAAGGAACTCCAAACAGCATGCAACCACAGCGCATTACCGGGTGTTTTATAACGGGGATGTACCTTTCCAATCCAAGAAAAAAAGTGCTTTTCGTGCCCCATAGCAAAACTGATCCGTGCACAGGGCATCACGTTCCCATTGATTGCTCCCAAGGTTGATATCATCACCAATAAGGCTATAAGCTCAGAGCCATGCTTACCCATGACCGGGAACAAAGAATCGGACGCAACCAAGGGTGAAGCGGCCATTTGATCAACCGAAAGCATGTATACGTAGGCCTGATTCGTAAGCACGTACATTACAATACAAATACCCAATCCATACAAAAGCCCCTTGGTAATGTTTCGTTGTGGGTTTCTCACTTCACCAGCCATCATACCTAAATTGTTCCAACCATCATAAGCGGCCAAAGCTCCACTGGTTGCTGCGATAATCGCTCCAACCATGGCCCAACCCTTTAGATGATATCCCTTCGATAGTTCTGTAAAATGAGCAGTATCACCTTTGCCGGAAGTAAAAATTATAGCCACTAAAATCAATAATACCAGTACTTTCAATGCAGTAAAAAAGATCTGAAAACTGCCCCCTACCCTTACACTAAAATAATTTAAAAAGGTAATACCCAAAATAACAGCAATGGCCAGCAACTTTGTTCCAATAAAAGCCAATGGATACAAGGTACCTACGAAAGGGATAACAATGCGAAAACTCTGTTCGGTTGCTTCAGAAAACCGCGGTAAGTGAACAAACACACCGGTGTATTCTGCGAAAACGTAAGCAATAGCTGCAACTGAAGCCGTATTGATAACAACGAAACTTGCCCACCCTGCGAGGAAAGCGAAGAAGTCGCCATACATATGCCGAAAGTAAACATATTGCCCACCTGTTTGAGGAAGAATAGAACCTACTTCTGCATTGATCATTCCACCAAAAAGCGAAATGATTCCCGCGCCAACCCATACCGCCAACAAGAGAACCGGTGATCCCAATTGAGCCGCCATGGTAGCGGGTTTCATAAAGATGCTACTGCCAATAACCGCACCCACAACTATTGCAATACAAGCCCATGTTCCAAGTTTCCGTTCCAATTCGGGCGCGCCACTCATAATTTCAGATTTCCTTTTATAGATACTGGAAGATAAGCGATTAAATTGAATAACAATCGCTTCTTTTTTTATCGTATCTTTCGAAAAACAGTAGAATATGAAACAGGTTTTTGCATTGATTTTTTTGCTTTCCACAGCTACCGTTATACATGCTCAAAAGATTAATTTATTCAACGGTATTGATTTAACCGGATGGAAAATCAATGGAACAGAAAAATGGTATGTAGAAAAAGGTTTATTAGTTTGTGAAAGTGGCCCCGATGCCAATTATGGCTATCTTTCTACCACTTCTACTTATAAAAACTTTGAACTCACCTTGAAGTTTAAGCAGTTGGCCAATGGTAACAGCGGCGTGTTTTTTAGAAGCTCAATTGAAGGAGTAAAAATTAGCGGTTGGCAAGTTGAAGTTGCTCCTAAAGATCAACATACAGGAGGGATATACGAATCGTATGGCCGAGGATGGTTAATTCAACCCAAGCCGGAAGATGAAAAGTACCTCAAAACGGGCAAATGGAATACCATGAAAATTAGAGTAGTTGGCAATGAAGTCACCACTTGGCTAAATGGCCATAAAATGGTATACCTAAAAGATGATAAAATAGGTGAAGGAAATGGCTTTATTGCCTTGCAAATACATGATGGTGGTGGCATCAAAGTTCAATGGAAAAACATCGTTTTGAAACAACTCTAATATGAAGGTACTTTGCACAGCATTGCTCCTGTCACTAACGTTTTGGTCTTGTCAAAAAGAAATTGAATTCAAAGAACCGAATTTCGACCTCATTACGAGAAGACCATGGGTTATTAACAAACTTTATTATGGAGAACAAGGCGACAATCAGATATTTGATGTAACCGATCTTTATTTTAAAGATTGTGAAAAAGACGACGGATTTTATTTTAATAAAGACCTTTCCTTTACGCGACAAGACAGCACCAATACCTGCGATGTGTTGGTTTCCTTGTATGGCCCATTTGGATCTACCGGTTGGGGGCTTGATTCATTACAAAAAAGCTTATCAGTAGCAATCCCCTTTGTATATAATTACACTTTTGAAGTAACCTATGTGAGTTCAAAAGAATTCATTCTCACTCACAATACAGTAGACTATGCACAAAAGAAAGTGTTTTTTATATACGACTTTAAACCGGGTCGTTAAAGCTGTAGACACCTAGATAAACAGTATGTTATTCAGTTTTTTTTATTGTAGAATTGATTCAATGAACAAAGCCAGTTTCAAATAGTCTGCATTCTTATCCCATTTCAGCTTCTCCTTTGTAGCATAGTTCATTATTTCATCGTTTTTAAAGGGGAGGTTCCAAGCAAATTCTTTGAAAGGTTCCGGAAGTAAAATCATCTTTTGTTGATAGAACAAATACACTTTGGGCTCGTCGGTGAGCCTTCTATAAATCACTTTTGATGCAATTTGTGGCTCATCTACTATATGTTTAGCCCACAACTTTACCAGCATTATTTTATTTGCATAAATCACCTGATAAAAAGTTTCTTCGTTGGCAATGTCGGTAGCAGGAAAATTTTTCTTGAAGAACATCGAGTCCGATTTATCCTTGCTATTAGGATACAACGTGAAGGTTGAAACCTTGCTTTCCGTTGAGAAGGAATTGCCATTGAACTGCAACAACAATTTGTTAGCAATACAATCGAATTTGATCTTAAACTGATTGGTGATTCGCCCACTCGAAAACCGCACCACTCCCTCGCTCCAATCGCGCAACAACATTGAAGTACCCTGCATCTCTTGAACCACGGGTTCATCAGAGTTTACTCCGGTTCTTTCTGTAGTTTGCGCCGATACACTTGAACCGACAACTAACAACACTGCAAAAATCCATTGATACTTCATTCCATTGTTTTATTCTTGATAAAAAAGATACATGCTATGAGGTGCTAATTCAAGACTGGATTTAGTTTGCAATGTCTTTCTTTTAATTTCATTTGCCTGAATTTTTACAAACCAAGTCCCCTTCGGCATAGATAGTACGTTGTTGCTGTTTGACCCGTTAAAAACCACAAGCACTTTCTTCCATGAATCTCCAACGGCCTTCCCTTGGATGGTATACGCTACAATTCCGGCCTCGGTTGTAAGAAACTGAATATTTTTCTGAATCTGAGCGGCTGTATGCATTCGAAATGCCGGGTGAGCCTTCCGCATTTTTACCAGTCCACTTACGAAATCGAAGGTTGATTTGTGAATTGACTTTAAATTCCAATCGATCGCATTGATGGAATCACCTGAATTGAATGAATTCTCGACTCCTTTCTTCGTTCTTAAAAATTCAGTTCCTGCATGCAAGAAACTAATTCCTTGTGAAGTAAGTACTATTCCCAGTGCCAATCGGTGCATATTCATTCGATCAGAAACAGTTGCATCGGGTCTGCTTAGCTGCAGTTTATCCCAAAGCACATTATTATCATGACATTCACAGTAAGTAATGGTTTGATAAGGCTCAACAGCATAAGGTGCTTTTGAATAGTTGACCTTTGTATAAGCTACTTGAGGATGAAAAGTAGA
>DGDD01000294.1:4273-4492 GCA_002385265.1 Chitinophagaceae bacterium UBA3961 | reverse complement strand
TGACGCTCGCCTAGTGATTTCCAGCCATCATAAACGCTGTGATCGAGCGGCTTTTTCTGTGACATGGCTGTAAGTGCAATAGCCATGAACAGGAATAAGACCTGAATTTTTCTCATGTTTCTCAATTTTGGTGCTTAAAGTTAAGGGCTGAACAGCGGATTGAGAGATGGAAGGGGAAAGATTTGATGAATGGCAAAGTAATTAATAATTAAGAATTAA
>DGDD01000294.1:0-3941 GCA_002385265.1 Chitinophagaceae bacterium UBA3961 | reverse complement strand
TTAAGAATTAATAATTAATAATTAATAATGGAACAGCCGGGAATACAGGAGGGAGGATGGAGGAGACGAGGAACGAGGAACGAGGAAATACGGAGAGACTGCCAGCGCAAAACTTAGAACTTAGTACTCAAAACTTGGTTCTAAAACCCAAGGCCTAAAACCTAAAGCCTATTGCCTAAAGCCTAACAATTATGAACCATTGGGAAGAAAAGTTCAAATTAAACAACTAGTTTCCGGAACTAGGTTTATGCTGTTTATATACACGCCAAGTTTGTGCAATTACAGCGAAAATGATAAGGGCAAGGCCGATGTAGAATTCAGTTCCCAATAGCTTGTTTTCTTGAAATATGAGAAATGCCAGTATGATGCCATACACAGGTTCCAAGTTATAAGAAAGGTTTACAGTAAAAGCAGAAATTTTCTTAAGAGCATTAGCAGACAATTGAAAAGCCCACACGGAACAAAGCCAAGAGAGCACGAGTAGCCAACCCCAATCGCTTGTTGTAGGCAAATAATAGGCTGCCGGGTAGAAATAGAGGTATGCGGGCAACACTAACATAACGGCTAAAAATCCGCCTGACAGCTCCCAAGTCATTAGTGTGGGAGCATTCATGCGTTGCATGAGTTGACTATTAAAAATCGGGAAAAGGGCGCCTAGAAAGGCAGATATGATTCCAAAAGCAATCCCGGTTTTTAACGAAGGATCGAAATGAAAAATGATATAGATGCCCGCCATTACTAGAAGTCCAAAGAACACTTCGATCCACACAAACTTTCTTCCCACAAGGAGCGGTTCTAAAACGGCGGTAAAAAATCCAACTGCTGAAAAGCAAACCAAGGCAACAGATACATTCGAATATTTAATAGCACCAAAGAAACTGATCCAATGAAGTGCTGCCAGAAAACCGATGCCTAGAATCTTGATCTTATCTTTTGCTGAAATGGATTGCAAACTTTTCGTGAGCGAAAACAGTATCCACATGGTAACAGAGGCGATCAAGAGGCGGTATCCTACTAAGAGTGCTTCATTCAAGGTGATGAGTCGACCAAGAATTCCGGTTATTCCGGCTAAGAGCACGGCAATATGAAGTTGGATGAAAGATTTTCGCATAGCAGTTTGGGGCTTGTTTCAAGAGGCAGGAAAGGATTAGGAGCTAGGGGCCACTTTCTTTACACGATTGCGGTAGTCTTTGAACAAACTGTGCCAACGCAATCGAAGCACACCCAGGATCCCTTCCTTCACAATTCCTTTGTGCATTTTAGAAGCCCCGAATTTACGGTCTTCGAAAATGATTGGAACTTCCTTTATAGTAAAGCCGAGTTTCCAAGAGGCGAATTTCATTTCTATCTGGAAGGCATAACCTAAAAAAGTAATTTCATCGAGGTTAATGGTTTCGAGCACTTGATTCTTATAACAAACAAAACCGGCGGTAGTATCTCGAACAGGCATCCAGGTAATGATGCGTGTATACAATGAGCCGCCTTTCGACAAGAAAATTCGATCCCAAGGCCAGTTTACTGTTCCGCCTCCTTTTACATAGCGAGAACCGATGGCCACATCTGCTCCGCCTGTTTTACAGGCTTGGTAAAGTCGGTCTAAATCTTTGGGGTTGTGGGAAAAATCGGCATCCATTTCGAAGATGAATTGGTAATTCCGAGCTAAGGCCCATTTGAAACCGTGGATGTAAGCGGTTCCCAATCCGAGTTTACCCGTTCTTTGTTCGAGGAACAATTGCCCTTGGTAATTGTTCATCATGGAGGTAACAATAGCGGCGGTGCCATCGGGCGAGCCATCGTCGATTACCAACACATGGAAACCTTGATTCAGTTGAAATATGGCCTCCAAAATAGCGGCTATATTCTCCTTTTCGTTGTACGTTGGTATGATGACTAATTTTTCCAAAAGATTCGAACTAAATTAATGGATTCATTAGGAACCGAAGCCTATTGAACTGTTATCCTTTCTTTAATAATGTTCTATTGAGGATCTCTGTGAGTTTTTGTTTGGTATGAAGCGGGAAATCGCCCTTCATCATCCAATCATAGTATTGAGGCTCCGATTTCAACACATCGGCAACCGGGCGTCCTTTGTGCTTTCCGAAGTTGAAGACTTCTACCCCATTTTCGAAAGTAAAGCGGCGAGCAAAATCAACGATTGCCTCTTCGCCAATTACTTTCAACACGCTTTCGAGTGAATCGCCGAGTTGAGGATATTTTTCCAATTGTGCCAAGAAAACCTCCCAAGTGGCAGTTGCATCCGCTTCCGCACTATGAGCATCTTCGAGGCTTTTATTGCAATAAAATTTATAAGCAGCGCTGAGAGTCCGTTGCTCCATCAAATGGAAAATGCGTTGTACATCGAGCATGCGACGATTTCTAACATCGAACTCTAATCCAGATCTAAGGAATTCTTCTGCCAACAATGGAATGTCGAATCGATTAGAATTGTATCCGGCCAAATCGCAATTCTCAATGAACTGCTTTATTTCATTTGCTACTTGTTTGAACGTGGGTGCATCTTTCACCATTTCATCACTGATCCCGTGCACATCCGATGCTGCCGTTGGGATCGGCATTTCCGGATTGATGAGCTTGCGCTTTACAATTTTTGAACCATCGGTTCCAATTTTTACGATTGCAATTTCAACAATACGATCGCTTCCAAGATTCACGCCTGTAGTTTCCAGGTCGATTATGGCCATTGGCCTGTTGAGTTTCAACATTAGGCAGAGTTATTTTTAAAAAAGGAAAAGGTTTGAATACAATTTCCAGCTCGGCAAATGTACAAATTAAATAGCGAAGGGATATAAGCGCTGATGCCCTTTTGGTCGAAAAATATTGAAATACAGTATTTTAAGGTTGTTTTAACCCCTCATAAGGGGTTGAAATGCGCAATTTTAGTTGTGAAAATACCTTTAAAATAGGCATGGTACTTGCATTTATCGAAAGGATGTATTTATTTTACATCATCCTTTTTCCAATCCCTCTAGAAATTCTTTTCATCCGCTCCTTTGAACTACCTGGTGAGTTCCGAGATTCCTATTTCATCAGGCTTATTTCAAACTATATAAATACCACAAAATGAAAAGAACATTCGTACTTATCGTGATTGCTATCGTAGCAGTTGTTACCGTAACTTCTTGCGTTTCAGCTAGAGGTGGCCGTGGAAACGGTTGCTATGCACACAAAGGTTATACCGGATATTAATTTTTATAAGATATTTCAAGGACGGTTATAAATGAACGTCCCGCTGCATTTTTGCAACGGGACGTTTTTGTTTCCCTTTATAGTAACTGAAAAAATAGAAAGCTTCGTAATTTTGCCCAGCAAAAAAATAGAACATGGCAGTAAATTGGATTCCGCTTACTACCGAAGCGCAATTGGAAGATATCAAAGTAAAATCGACTACAAAACCACAAGTCATTTTTAAACACAGCACCCGCTGCAGCATCAGTAGCGTGGCTAAAAGCAGATTAGATCAATCAACAGGCCCAGAAAGCATTGATTTCTACTACCTCGACTTGCTTCAATACCGCAATATTTCCAATAAAGTGGCAGAATTGTTCGCTGTTCACCACGAGTCTCCCCAAGTAATTTTGATCAAAAACGGCGACTGCACTTATGATGAAAGTCATATGGGCATTCGAATGAACGAAATTGTGGAAGAAGCTAAATAAGTGGGGGAACTATCGTTCTGGTCTTTTCGCTTTTATGTAGCCATTTCCGGCTGAGAATTTCATTCCAGTTTTAGCAGTTCTACCACTGTTTTGTTGTCATCAGCTATCGAACAGTAGTCTAAGTTCGCACCAAATAATGCCCACCTAAAGCCTAAGGCCTAAAAAACCAAAGCCTATCCCCATTACATTCTCCGGTTCAAAAACTTGAAGAATTCCAACTTCAACTCGGCATAGAGCTTTTTGAAGGTATCTATTGACTCTCGG
>DGDD01000287.1 GCA_002385265.1 Chitinophagaceae bacterium UBA3961 | reverse complement strand
GAATGAAATGCACGCGCGCGTCTTTTTTATCCTCTAGCTTGTCTAAAATCTCTCGATCAAAAATGAAAATGGGTTGAAGCGGAAGCCCCGATTTTAGGGCATGGTACAGACCGGCATTGTCTTCCAAACGCAGGTCTCTGCGGAACCAAAAAATAGCCAATTTCGACATGCTTTTACAACAATTAAACTAGAGCAAAAGTTTAAGCTTGTAATAGTATTTCAAGAAATCATTCAACGCGTATTCTCGGTCGCCCACTTGCTTAACCCATCGAATGCCACGCACGGCATTGGTCAGAAATACGGCTTCCGCATTCATCAAGCGTTCTACCGGCAATATTTCTTCTTCAATGGTGCCCGAATGTTTGATCAAGTGAGCGCGCATCACCCCTGCAATGCCTCCTTCGCTCAGTGCTGGGGTATAGACTCGTCCCGATTCCACCCAAAACACATTGGCGATACTGGCATCACAAATACGGCCCCATTGGTTCAACACCAAGGCCTCGTTCAATTTTTGTTGTTTGGCGTGAAAAGCGGCCAGCAAATAAGGTTGGTAATTGGCGGATTTGTATTGGGAAAAGGCATCGGCTGCTTTGATGGCACCGGAATAAATGCCGGCGATCAAACCATTCTCATTGAGTTCAATGGTATGGGAAGCCATTGGGTAGGTCTCTATCACCCAATTGGGGTTGAGGTTCACCGGATCGTACACGCCCCCATCACCACGAAACACCGAGAGGCGGATGCGAACGGCACCGCTGCATTTGTTTTTACGGATGAGGCGATTGATCTGCTGTTCCAAATAATGAGCATCGAAATGAGCAGGAATGGTATAATGAAAGGCCTGCAAGCCCTCGAACAAGCGGTTCAGGTGCAATTCAAAATAGGGCATGCCCCCTTCCGTCCACAAAATGGTTTCAAACAATCCATCGCCGTAGCGCAGCCCTCTATTGGCCGCTCCTACTATGGGAGTATCGGCAGCTAGTAAATCACCGTTGAAATTGATAAAGGAAGACATGCTGCAAAGAACGAGAAGAAAAAAGACATCACCCAAAACAAAAAAAGCCGAAGCATCGCTTCGGCTTTCCTATAACTACAAATTTAAAACTTACCACTTAATTCGGTTCATCGATCAGTCCGTTCTTCACGGCGTACATGACCAAGCCGGCCATGCTTTTTGAACCGGTTTTTACCTTGAGTTTGTCGCGGATGGCTTCTACGGTGCGGGGGCTGATGTCTACAATGTCTGCAATTTCCTTTGTTGTTTTTTCCTCGCACATCAGTTTCAGCACACGTACTTCTTTATCGCTCAAATTGGCTTCTTGGATGCCTACCGGTTCGTTGCGTTTGGTGCGGATGCCGGACAGCAGGGCCTTATTGGTGAGTTCGTTGAAGAAGAATTCTTGTTCGTAGCAGGTTTTGATAGCCTGGTAAATGGTTTCGGAGTCGGAATTCTTGGTTAAATAAGAATTGGCGCCTATTTCCATCAGTTTGCTGATCATGGAGTGGTCGTTGTACATCGACAACATGATCACTTTGGCATCGGGGCGAACCTTGCGAATTTCGGGCAGGGTTTGGATGCCGTCCATGATGGGCATTTGAATATCGAGTAGAATTACATCGGGTTCGATGTGTTTCAACAGGTTCAGCAGTTGCATACCGTTATCGGCTTCGGCAATTAGTTCCACGTCCTTTTTAACAGACAGGGCGGTTCTCACACCGGCTCTGAAGAGGGTGTGGTCATCGCAAATGGCCACTTTAATGATAGGATCCTGGTCGGGTCGTTTCATGAGGTTTGCTTTTCTTTCGTGGTTGGTTTTAAAATTTGCCGTTAAAAATGGTAAAAATCTCTGATGTTTACCATAGGAGATTTACGAAATTATACTATTTCGGAATATACTGGTTACCTATTTTTAAACGGGGTTTTACGATGGTTTATTGCGTGCTTTTTCGGAAAAGGGCAAGAAGTTTTACGAGAAAAAGGGCAAAATCCGAAAGGGGAAAATAGGGCAAATCTGCTCTTGTTCAGGGTTTTGGGTGCCCGTAAATTTGTATTCTAAAGTTGATTGATAAGGATTAGCAACCTCAGACCGTCCAATGTCCTTTAATAACCGTCCAATAAAGAATTTCAATATTCTATGAAACCGGCAAAGTCCAATATCAATCAACTTTCTTTCTTTTTGACCTCGCACCCTCGGAACTGAACCCAACTCTGATACAACCGCTAAGCAATCGCGTCCTTTGAAAACTACCGCCTTATTTTATTGAAAAGTGCGCCCGTTTTTGCCGAACCACTCCGCCCTATACCTTATCACACCAATTTTTTTCAGGACAATATAAGAACCTGCCCAACCCGAACGCAAGACGTCCAGCCGAACAATCGATGCCTTTTGCAGTTGGTTTTGAAATTAGTATCGTTTGTTCCTTGCTAAGGAAGGGCAGGTTTTTTGAATTTTGAAATCCATTCTTCTAAAAAATCCTCCAACTCAACTTCATTCACAGGTTGCTTTATTATCACGCCCTGGTCATCTGCTACCACTATGGTTGGAAATGCGTTCAATTTTAAAAGTTCCATAAAACTAAGCCCCGCTTGATTGTCAATTAATTGTTTCCAAAAAGGTTTGTCTTTTATCAAAGCTTTCTTCCAACTTTCTACCGACTTGTCAACAGAAATACCAATAAACTGGATACTATCACTGGAATATTTTCGAATCAATCGTGGTAATCGTTCTCTAATTGAAACGCGGCAGGGATTGCACCAGCTTGCCCAGAAATCAATGATATTAATCTTCTTCAATTGACTACTTATTGAATACTCCTTTCCACTAGAATCCCTTACTGATATCTTTGGCAGTTTCATGCCAATCCGCGTAAATTGAACATTCCTCAGCTGATAAAACAAAACACGAATAGCTTTAATAGAGGTATCACTCATTCTCAAAAGATGATCGGACCAGAAAAGCGAATCTAAATTACCCATTGTGGTAACATAGTAATCATTCATTACTAAAAGCTTTTGATAATCATCATTTCCTTCAATGATCTTCTGTTTGAGTTTTCCCGAATATTCGGGTAGAAAACTCATTACTTTACGCTGATACTTACCAACCAAATTGCGTCTTGCCTCTTCAGATATTTTCTTTTGACTCTCTTTCATAAATTCTGAACCAATAAGGTTGAACGTATTTTTCATGCTCCGAAGCTCGATCCAGTCTTTCAACAAGGAAGCACCCGATATTTTAGAAGAATTGTAAAAGCTATCGGCGTTAGCATAAATAGTTACTTTACCAGTTGGCGGTAGGATTAGTGAAAAAACATTCTGCTCAATACCTTCCTTAAAATACTGATATCCTGAATTCAAAGGAACAACCCCTAATCTGATCATTCTGGATTTGATCTTGTTTTGAGGCACAACATAATGGAAACTACCGCTACTACTAACACGAATAGAATCAACCGGAAAAAGCGGCGCATTGAACTGTCCCTGTTCTTCAACGTAGATATAGGGGCGCCAATCATTCTTAACTTTGATTTTCCCTTCTAGTACAACTTGTGAATTCAGTGCTGCACACAGAATACAAAACAAAATTGTTAACCTAATTCGGATAGTAATAGCAGTAGTTGTCATGATGTTTATTTTAATGTTGCGATATAATTGCTAACAGCGGATTGTTGTTCTCTCGAAAGCGTATTTATATAGGACTCATAGGCGGCAAAAAACTGATCGTAATCTCCTGGCTTCACAAGCACAAAATTGCCTTTGGCATTGACTCCGGATTGACCGGCTGCGCTCATGGTAGTTATTGAATTGGATAGTGCAGTGGTGCTTACTCCAAATTGTTTTAAGTAATTAAGATAACTTGAGAACCGGTCAGGATAAAATCTTATGGTTCTTACAGCTGTTGAAGCACCTGACGTAGAACCAATAGGTGCGGTTTTACAACTTGACACACCTAGCCAACAACCGCATCCGCCGGTTTCGCGCTTGGGGTCCCAACAAATGCAACAGTCGCTAAACCAACAATCGGCCGAGCAACTTGCATACCCGGCAGGGCACGTGCATCCGCTGCCGGTTGCGGCTTTGTCAATCTCAAGATGTTCTTCATGATCTGCAACAAGCGGCTCATTACTCTTTTTCGTACAATAGTAGGAACTGGTGGCAATCACAGCGAGGATTGCAATTACAAAATACTTTTTCATGGCTTTGAAAAATAGATGCCTACTCTAAAATGGTTTTCGGCTACCCCCTCCTGCTCCATACAGGAAGAGCAAATTTCATAAACCATTCAAAATCAACCATGAGGAAAACACCACAGAATTAGGAGAAAAAAAACACAAAAAAACGTATAAAATATTTTTTCTATCCAACGAGAAGTTTGAAATTTTAGGTACCAAAAATAACTTGACCATGCTGGATATTATCGATTTTTCAATCAAGCATATGCTTGTACTTTTAGAATTAATTGCCTTAGTATTTTGTATAAGAAACTTCAAAAAACTCGGCATTTTTCGGCCGTATTTCATCGTATATCTTGTAGGGTTTCTACAATGCTCCTCTGCAGTCTTCTTTGACATAAATGTAGAGTTAGGGGGCAGGGAAATATCTTTAAGTTTCGCTCTGATTTCACTTTTCCTATTTTCAGAATTACTGGCGAATTCTCTCGTTTATCTTTCTATTTTTAAAAACAGAAGCGATTTAGTTCTGATTTCAATTTTAGTCGTTCTTCAAAGCGCAAATATTTTCCAACATTTCTACAAGGCTTTACTTGGAAACTATGACCACACCTTTCTATTTATCTGCCAGTCGATAGTTTTGATTTTGCTCACGGCGAGAATCATACAACGTGAATTTCGAAATGAATACGACAGCACACCTCAAAAATCGCCAATTCTTTTTTTCGCATTCTCAACCTTTTTCTTTTGCTTATTTACTTTGCCAATTTACTTATTTCATGACTATGCATTGCACAACTACAAATCTGTGTTCGGATATTTATATATAATCAACGACGTGGCGTATATAATATACACTCTACTAATTTTAACTAGTTTAAGATGGATGCGCAACTCGAGTCTTTCAGCTTAACAATAATTGCAACAACGATAATAGTTGGGATTCTCAGCTCTCTTGCTTTGGCAATAGTCTACTTCTTTAGAGGAAGAAAAATTGAGCTGCTAAACAAAATGAGAGAGCTTGAAACCGAAGCAGAAAGAAAAATTCTTGAAAGAGAATTATACATTAAGGAACTTACATTATCAGGCATCTCTAGAGATCTTCACGACAATATTGGATATGGACTGACACTATTAAAACTACGACTTTACAACCTAGCTGAAGAAACTGAGAGTAGATTGAACGAGGAAATAAATAATTGCATTAACGAGACATCAATCATCTTGGATGATGTTAGAGGAATATCAAGAAGACTGAGTTCGGATTTTATAATAGAAAATGGACTAATTCCGACAATCAAGAATGATATTTCTAGATTAAATGAGATTCAGAAGGTTGAATTTAATTTAGAGATATCAATCGAAGAATTAAATCTTTCTCATAAGGTTGTGATAATTCTCTATCGAATCATTCAAGAAACAATAAACAATGTCTTAAGACACTCCAATGCTACCAAATGTATTTTAAGCATATCGGAAGACGATCAAACAACCCGCCTTTCAATAGAGGACAATGGAATTGGAATAACAAATAATACGGAAAATATGAAAAACAAAAACGGTTTGATAAATTTAAAAAAAAGCTCTGAATCTATAGATGCAACGATTTCTTTTGAAAACTTATACCCAGGCTTCAAAATCACTTTACTTATTCCAAAATTAATAAACCATGAAATATAAAGTAGCACTTGTCGATGATCATCATCTTCTCAGAATTGCATTAATGGGATTGATAAACAAGATGGACGGGTTTGAAGTTAACTTAGAGGCTTCAAATGGTTTAGAGCTATTTGAAAAGTTACAACATTGTGTAAATCCGGACATCCTAATATTGGATTTAAATATGCCAAAACTTGATGGGTTCGATACTGCCAAATTATTGAATGAGAAATATCCAGAAATAAAAGTTGTAACTCTAACAATGTATGACTCAGAAGCCGCATTAATCAAGCTTCTTCGAGCAGGCATTCGTGGATTTCTAAAAAAAGACATACACCCAAGCGAACTTAATCATGCGCTAAAAATGATAGTTGAATTAGGCTACTACTACACAAACTCATCGGCGAACAAACTCGCCAGCTTGTTTCGCTTGAACAGCATGGAATTCTTCAATAAGGTAATGTTATCGGATGAGGAAATTACTTTTCTTCAACTAACTGCAACCGATCAAACTTATAAAGAAATCTCAATTGCTATGGGAATATCGCTTCGCTCCGTCGATCATATTCGCGATCAACTTTTTGAAAAACTCGATGTAAAAAGCAGAGTAGGTCTGGCGCTTTTTGCCATCAAAAATGGATTAGTTCATTTTTAATTGAGGAATTGAAAACAAGTTCCACGAAATGTAGTTTAAAAAGAAGAGAAAGAACCCTTTCATGTGCTTTGAGTCATCGCTATCGAAAGTCCTTCGTTCATTCAAGCGGCATAGGATGTACGAACAACTTATTCTGATAAAAAAATAGTTCGATCATTGGTAAGAAAGGTTGAAAAAGCAAGTACCAAAACGGCACAGAAAACAGGCAAACTTTTCGATCTTTAAATACAGAAGAGAGAAAACAAGATTGCCAACTCGTTTTCGAAACTGCCTAAGCTTTTTTACTACAGATTCTATTTTTTACATGCCCAAAATTCAGGAGATTAGTTTCAGCTCCGTAGGAGCGACATGATTGTAGAACAATTGAGAAAAGGCGATGTTGCTAATAGCCCCGTAGGGGGCGACATGATTGTTTAAATCCTACAATATCCGTGATATCAAAAATCAATCTATCAATTTGTTCCTCATACCGTACATAATCAAACCAGCGATGGTTTTGGCACCGACTTTGGTTTTCATGTTTTGACGAATGGTTTCAACTGTTCGAGGACTTAAAAATACTTCTTTCGATATCTCTTCGGTGGTTTTATCTTCAGCCAGTAACTTTAATATGCGGATTTCTTTTTCAGAGAATTTTACCGGATTGGGATAAAACTGACGAACCTGCTTCTTTGTTTGCAATTTGCTCAGCACTGCCTTGTTTACGAGATCATTGAAATAAAAATCATCGTTCATGCAAGTGAGAATTGCCTGGTATATTTCATCCGGATCGGAGGTTTTAGTGAGGTATGCATTGGCTCCAAGTTCCAACATCTTACTAATCATCTCTTGATCGTCGTACATCGTTAAC
>DGDD01000214.1 GCA_002385265.1 Chitinophagaceae bacterium UBA3961 | reverse complement strand
AATTCATGAAGATTTTGCCATACGTCTTTCCCTGTTCTCAAATGAATAGCTACTCGCTTTTTATAAACCAACGCGAAGTAATTCAAGTACCGATCTCTCACAACTATTTTCTTACTCTTTACGGGCAATAGTGAAACAGTATTTGTTTGAAAGGCGGCACAGTGTTGTTGCAATGGACAATCGCTGCACAAGGGCTGTTGCGGCTTGCACACCGTAGCGCCAAAATCCATAATAGCTTGATTATAAGTTGCAGGATGCTTCTTGCTTAGCAACTCCTGTGCTTTTTCGGAGAACCACTTTTTTCCTTCAGTACTATCAATGGGTGTTTGATTGCCAAAATAACGCGCCAATACTCGTTGTACATTCCCATCCACCACTGCATGTGGTAAGTTGAACGCAAAAGAAGCGATGGCAGCTGCGGTATAAGGACCCACGCCTTTTAGTGATAAAATGGATTCATAGCTAGAAGGAAAAATACCGTTGAAATCATTCACAATTGTTTTTGCCGAAGCAATCAAATTTCTGCAACGCGAATAGTAACCAAGGCCTTCCCATAATTTAAAAACCTTGTTTTCGGGTGCAGCGGCTAAATCTTGTACTGTTGGAAAAGCTTCGATAAATCGGAGATAATAGTTCCATCCCTGTTCTACCCGAGTTTGTTGAAGAATGATTTCACTGAGCCAAATTTTGTAGGGATCTGTCTCGTTTTTCCAGGGCATGGTGCGCTTGTTCTCTACCCTATTCCAACTCAATAACTCCTTAATAAACAAGGCACTCATACTAATTTTATTAAAATAACGTTTTGAAAATGAATACAGTTGTCAAAATTGAGCAAAAAAGTCTTAAAAATTTCATTATCAATATTTTAGACTTTTCTTGTTAAATTGCAATAAATAACATAATTTCAGTAAAGAATTGATTCTGTGGGTTTTGGCAGAAAAAATTTTTTATAACAACTTTGTAAACCCATTAAAAATTCAATTATATGAGAAAAGCAGACCTCGTTAACCAAATATCTGAAAAAACAGGTATTCCCAAGGTTGATGTTTTGGTTACGCTGGAAACCATGTTTAAGGAAGTTAAGGACACCTTAGCTACGGGTGAAAACATTTACATCCGTGGGTTTGGTAGCTTTATTACGAAAAAGAGAGCTGCGAAGATCGGACGCAACATCAAGAAAAACGTTGCTGTGCACATTCCCGAACATTTTATCCCGGCGTTCAAACCAGCCAAGGAGTTTGTAGCCGAAGTAAAAAAATTGCAATCTGTAAAAGAAGATCAACCAAACCCGGATGATGAGATGTAATTTTGCTGCTTCATTAAACTACGTGAAGTGAAAAAACAGCAAATTATCTTCCTAAGTACCGGACTTGTGCTCTTCTGTGCGATTTATTTTTTTGCAAGAACAACACCTAAAAAAGATACCAATGCTCCCGTAGCTGCCTCCAAACAGGAAGCTGCAGGAGCATTTGATTTTACCTCCTATATCAAACAAGTAAAATCACAACTGCCTGATTATCAACAAAACTACCTCGAAAAACTAGAAAATTCAGTAGTTCGAGGCAATGTAAAAGAGCAGCAGGTAAAAGTGTATCATCAGCTTGCTGACTTCTGGAAAGACACCCTCCATTCCCTGCTTCCCAACGCATATTACGTTGCACTAGCATCTAAATTGGAAAATTCTGAAAAAAGCCTCACCTTTGCAGGCCACAATTTTTTGGAAGGCTTGCGCCAGCAGCAAGATCCGGCCTTGAAAAAGTGGATGGCAACTGAAGCCAAAGAGTTATTTGAAAAAGCGCTGACTATAAATCCTAACAACGATTCTACCAAAGTGGGTCTCGGTAGTTGTTACCTCTTCGGTAATATTAGCGACAACCCCATGCAGGGAATCCAAATGTTACGAGAAGTAGCGGAAAGAGATACAACCAATATGTACGCTCAGTTTATGCTGGCAATGGGTGGTATGGAATCCGGTCAATTCGACAAAGCAGCCGAGCGCCTCAAAAAAGTAGTTCGCAACCAACCCAAGAATGTTGAAGCCATTCTTGCTCTGGCCGAATCACTGGAACGCTCCGGCAATAAGAAAGAAGCCATTACCTGGTATCAAGCCAGCAAACCCTTCTTTCAAGAAAAAGAAATTTTACAGGAAATCGATAAACGTATCGATCTCTTGAAAAAATAAATCCGGCAACGGAAAGAAATTAAATTAATTAACTAAATCATTGAGTGCATTATGCCTTGTGGTAAAAAAAGAAAGCGTCATAAAATTGCGACGCACAAGCGTAAGAAAAGATTGAGAAAGAACCGCCATAAGAAGAAGAGCAGATAATTTCTTCTACTAAGCGGCCGGCAACCCCCCTTGTATGCCGGCTGTTTCCTTCTTATTCGCTGAAAAGATTGTTTGCCTTACATGAGCCCTACGGCTTATCTGGAGCAAGCAATCCCTACTTCAGCATATTTCCTTGTAGTGATGATGGTTTGACGGTTAAAGAAGAAAACGCTTGAATAAGGAATTAATCATTAATGCTGCTCCCCAGGGTGTTGAAATAGCACTTTTAGAGGATAAAAAACTCGTGGAATTACATCATGAAAAAGCTGATGCAAATTTCGCTGTGGGTGATTTATACCTCGGTAAAGTAAAAAAACTCATTCCCGGACTTAACGCGGCCTTTGTAGACGTTGGTTTTGAGAAGGATGCCTTCCTTCACTATACCGACCTGAGCCCCTATGCGCGCTCCCTACTCAAATTCACCAACATCGCCATAAACGATAACTCCGAAAACGGCTACGATTTCGCCCAATTTCAGGTTGAACCCGAAATTATTAAAACCGGCAAAATCAATGAAGTTCTTAGCGGAAAGCCCAATATTTTGGTGCAAATCCTCAAAGAACCCATCGCCGCCAAAGGACCTCGCCTTAGCTGCGAAATCTCCCTCCCCGGACGATTTGTGGTGATCACTCCATTTAACGACATCGTGGCTGTTTCGCGCAAAATTCACTCTGCCGACGAACGTAAACGCCTCCAAAAGATCATTGAAGCCATCAAGCCCAAGAACTTTGGAGTAATTGTACGTACCGCCGCAGAAGGCAAGAATACCGCTGAATTGCACGAAGATTTATCAATGCTGGTTGATACCTGGAATAGCATTCAAAGCAACCTTAAAGGCGCTATCGCTCCCGCAAAGATTTTGAGTGAACAAACCAAAACCACCAGCATGCTCCGCGATTTGTTGAACGAAGACTTCAACAAAATTGTAGTGAACGATAAAAACCTTTTCAACGACACGCGCTCTTATATCCAGCGCATCGCTCCCGAAAAGGCTGAAATTGTTACCTACTCTAGCAATAGTTCTCCTATTTTCGATCAATTCGGTGTTACCAAGCAAGTAAAAGCTGCTTTCGGTAAAACAGTGAACCTTCCAAGTGGTGCTTATCTTATTATCGAGCACACCGAAGCCCTTCACGTTATTGATGTAAACAGCGGATACAAAAGCGTAGGAAACAATCAGGAGTTAAATGCGTTGGAAACCAACCTCGAAGCAGCCGCAGAAATAGCGCGTCAAATGCGCTTGCGCGACTTAGGTGGTATCATCGTGGTAGACTTTATTGATATGAAGCTGCCCGAAAACAAAAAGAAATTAATGGAATCGATGGAAGAACTCATGCGCCCCGATAGAGCGAAGCATGCCGTACTTCCAATTTCTAAATTCGGACTCATGCAAATTACGCGTCAGCGCATGAAACCCGAAATGAATATCAATACGCAAGAGGTTTGTCCTAGCTGTGCCGGTACCGGTAAAATTTCATCCACTTTAATTCTAGAAGATGAAATTGAAAAGAACTTAAGTTATTTGGTAACCCACCAGCACAAAAATCTAACGATCAGCGTAAACCCTATTATTTATTCCTTCCTCACAAAAGGATTGTTCTTCCGATCTAAATTATGGCAATGGCGTTTCAAATATGGCCGCTCCATCAAATTGAAGGAAAACACCAATTACCACCTCACTGAATTTCATTTCTTCGATCAACACGAAGAAGAAATCAAACTCTAAGAATCAATCAAAATTTAATACATCATTATAGGCGCACCCCCGGTGCGCTTTTTCTTTTATCATCAATGTATCTTCTACTGATGTTCGACCCTTACAGGGTCGCTCACGGCATTCAACGCATCTCCTCCTTCCTCGTCTCCTCCTTCCTCGTCTCCACGTTCCTACTAATGTTCGACCGTACAGGGTCGTTCACGCCATTCAACGTCTCTCTTTCTTCCTCGCCTCCTCATCTCCTCGCCTCCTCTCATCCTCGTCTCCTCTAATCCTCATCCTCCTACAAAATCCATCCTGTAAATCCTTTAATCCTGTAAATCCTGATCAAAGAGAAAGGCGCTCGATTTCTCAAGCGCCTCTTCAGATATAAACTAACAATTCCGAATTAGAAGTTAGGATTCTTCACAGCTGCAGAACCTGTAGCCGGTGCGTTCTTTTCGATTTCATCACCGGGAACATCCCAATAGTCCATGAAGTTGTAGTTGATGGTTGCATTCGTATAAACTACGCGGTTGAAGATCAAAGTAGCACCATATCTACCACCACCATTAGCAGTAGAGTAGGTCCAACCCCATCTTCTTGCGTCGAAGAAAGACAAACCTCTGAATGCTAAAGCTGCATATCTTTCTTTTGTCAACTCAGTTAAAGCTTGAGCCAAAGTTAAACCGGTTCCTGCTACTGCAGCTACTCCGGCACCTTGATAATTTCTAACTTGATCAATCAAAGCCAAACCGGCTTCAATATTACCTGTTCTGATATTTGCTTCAGCAGCCATCAATGCGTTTTCTTCGTAAGTAGGACCGATATAGATCTCTAATTTACCTACAGCACGAGTACCTAGGGTTTTGAATCCCGACAAACCAGCGATATCAAAATCTACCAAGGTGTAACGAGTTGAGTTGGTATTCGCATCACCATAGAAGGTTCCGTTAGCAGTTGAGAAGTTACCCAAACGCTTGTCACCTGTTTTGAATGAAGACACCAAACGCTCACTCACTTTGTAAGTAGTGCTTTGATTAGAGAAGGCACACATACCGGCTACAGATCCACCGTTAGCAGAGAAGAATGAGTTGCTGGAAGCAGTTCTTCCTGTAAACACATTGAATCCTTGTTTAACACCGGCTGTTGTATAAGTCAATACTTGATTCCAATCAGCAGCGGTCATTGTTCCAATAGAAGCTTTCGCAATGGTAGCGGAAGGGTTTCCATTTACAAAAGGAGAAAGTTTGTTCAAAACAATGTTTCTAGCCAACATAGTATTCACAGTAGCAATGAAATGAGCTTTTGTTAATGCACCACCCAAACCAACTTGGTTTTGACCGGGAATTAACTGACTCATCATTGCCAAATAATCAGACTCATTGCTCACTGCATTCAATGTTGTTAAAGCCAAGTTCAATTGCTTGTTTGATTCAGCAATGATCTTATCTTGACTCACATAAACATTTTGTGGACCTGCAGAACCTGCTTGATCATAGATCAAACCGGCATAATACAAAGTGCCAATTTGAGCATAAGCATATCCTTTCCACCAATACGCCCATGCCTTCACTGCATTCACTTTATCAGTAGTTAAACTGATTGAAGGAAGCACTTCAAGGATGGTGTTGGCAGAGTTAATCATTGCATACATACTCTTCCACTCATAGATCAAAGCATTATTCCCTTGACCAGTAGAGGCCGAGTTATTGAAAGAACGAATGATTGATTTGGCTTGTGGAGCAGTATTGGTAAAAGTAGTAGCTGCTGCATTGCTAGGGTCTGCCACAAAGCTATCGGGCACACCCATGGTTGTAGTTTGGTTGTTAGAACCTTGACCACCACCAATTACATCTCCCATCAACTCATGATAACCCCAAGGAAGAGAGAAATAACTATCTCCCAACCATCCATTACCATAGTTGAAGCCATTCCAATAAATACTTCCTTTTGCATAAGAAGCCATACCGGCTTCGTTCGAGACGTTAACTCCAAACGTAGGATCGTTCGGGTTCTTAACGTCTAGTTGTTTCTTACAAGAAGTACCCAACAAACTCGCAGCCAATAATACATACCAGCTGGCGCGGGTTCCCTTGAATAATTTATTATTTAATCTCATTTTCATTTCTGTAAGTTTAAACGGTTAAGATTAGAATCCTAGGTTCAAAGTCAACTGAAAAGATTTCATGTTAGGGATTGTAGAGTGGTCAACACCTCTATCGAATGCTGAGTTAGCAGCACCGGATGAAATCTCAGGATCCATTCCAGGATACTTGGTGAATGTCAACAAGTTTCTACCGCTAAGCACCAATTGTGTTTTCTTCAACCAAGGCTTCTTAACAATTTTTGCAAAATCAACACCCAATGACACGTTTCTCAATCTTACGAAAGAGGCATCATAGTAGAAAAAGTCTTTCGTTACGTTGTTACCTACACCTTTAGGAGTGTTACCTAAAGCATAGTATGCACTCGCATAGTAGGCAGTCCACGCACCTGTTTCACCATTGATGGTTACAGGTTTGGTGAAGTCGCTGCTGATACCATCACGATACATCCACTCTTTTGTTTGGTTGTACAAGTGAGCACCTGCAATCCAATCGAATTGGAAACCTAAAGTAACAATGCCCTTATAGTTCAAGTTGTTGATGAAAGAAGCCATCAAACTTGGGTTTGGATCTCCCAAAGACTCAGCTTCGTCAGAGAAGAAAATTGCTTTCGTAAGCTTGTTTACTACTCTTCCTTCAACAATTTCATAGTTCTTTTGATCTGCTGAAGCAATGAATGGTGTACTTCCATCTGCTCTCACTTGATCCACTTTGGTCAAAGCTTTGTATCCATAGATCTCTCCAATCTTTCTTCCGGCAGCCAATACCAATCCGGTAGAACCTGCGAAAGAAGTCAAAGGAATGTCGCCACCTTCTACCTTGTCAATCATTGATGATTGTTGACTTAAGTTAGTGGTTAAATCCCAAGAGAAGTTCTTAGAAGTATAAACAGGAAGGTTGATACCAATTTGCCATCCATGAGAAGACAAGCCAATTGCATTTGTCAACAAACTTGAAGCACCTGTTGAAGGTGGAACGTTTTGATAGAAAATCGCGTTGTCTGTCTTTCTTTCCCAGTAAGTGAAAGCAAAGTTTACATTCTTAAGCCAATTTCCTTTCAAAAGATCAACAGTAACGTCGGTACCAAATTCAGTTTCTGAAGATACTTCCACGTTCAATGCCGGGTTCTTTTGACTTGGGTTAGCTGCATATGTTAACTCGTTTCCTGTTGGTTGAGAAATCAAGGTAGGATAACGATCGAATGCGCCAGGCTGAATACCCGCTTTACCGTAAGCAGCTCTCAATTTGAAAGCAGGAACTGCTTTGCTTAAACCATCCCAGAATGGAAGAGAAGCAACGTTCACGTATCCATTATAGTGAGGGAATGTAAAGGGCTTAGATCCTGCACCGAATGCTGATGAATAGTCAGTACGAACACCCACCGTAATACCTGCGTAGTTGTCGTAATCAAATTTCTGATCCACCAAGAAACCATAGGTTACAAATGGTTCGATGTAATCAGTAATGATGTGCTGAGAAGAAGTAGAGTTTACGTTAAAAGGAGGGAACAATGGCAATGATTGGCCCCATGTATCGTATTCTCTGTATTCATTTTTTCTCCAGTCGAAAGCCACCTGAGTAGAAGTGAAAATTGGAAGCTTGATATTGAAATCTTTCTGGAAATCAGTTGTTACAAACGCAGAAGCCAAGAAGTTCTGACGAACGTTACTGTACTGGAAGTTATTAATCTCACCAGAGTTATCAGCTCCATTGTAATTACCAGCCCATGAACCATAGAAATTAGAACTTTCATTCAATGTTTGATTGAAGAAGGTCCACTTATCGTTTTCATTCTTCACACTTACACCATATTTAGCGTTCAATGTTAAGAACTTATTCACTTTATAGTTTGCTTCTAAATTTTGAATAACAGTATATTGTTTGCTATCGCCTTCAGAATACATCATTCTATAATAAGGGTTGCCTGCGTTCACACTCAAGAAACTGGCTTTTTGGTAAGCAGGATATACACCACCTGCAACCGTATCTTTCAAACTAAAGAAAGGTGAAGTGTTCAAGAAACCATATACCTGACCTACGCCGGCGTTTTGATCTCCTCTACCGAATCCTACACCACCCGGAGCTCCTAAACCTGGGTGCATGTTGTTTTTTACAAACGCTACACTGGTTACAGAACGAACTGTGAATCCTTTGAACAACTCGATTCCGATATTTGAAGTCAAGTTCGTTCTGTTCAAAGTACCGTTCTTTTCCAAGAATGGAGAAGTAGTTTGGTTATTAGAGATTGTCAAGTTCGCATCAACTTTCTCACCACCACCACTGATAGAAAGTGAGTTGTTAATAGAATTTGATCCTGTAAAGATTTCTTTGAAATGATCATGGTATTGCAATGCTCCAACATATGCTTGGTTAGCATTGTTACGTGGATCCAAGATACCATAACGTGTGTAGCTCTGAGTAGTTCCCGGAGCAACATAGCTTAAACCTGCTACGTTGGTACCATATTTATAAGCAATAGAAGCCGATCCTAAAATCGATCCTAATACGGGGTCAATTTTGATTACTTGACCTGCAGTGAAACCACCACTGTTACTAGCTGAAATGATATTACCGGAAGCATCTGTTAAATAAGGATGCTTGTCAGCTTTACCAAAATTACCGGCATTTATGAATTCATTGCTTGCATAACTCGTTGAGAAGTTAACTGCAACCTTACCCTTTACTCCTTTTTTGGTGAACAACTGAATTACCCCGTTGGCACCTTGCGCACCGTAGATCGTTGCAGAAGCCGCACCTTGTACTACCTCAACACGGTCAATTTGAGTAAGATCCAATGTTGTTAAACTTGAAAAAGGTACTTCCACCCCGTCTAACATCACCAACGGACGTGTACCACCCGATACAGTGTTGATACCTCTTAACACGATGTTTACTTGGTCGCCAGGGTTACCTGATACAGATGAAATCTGCGCACCTGGAATTTTACCAATCAAAGCCTGGTCAACCGAAGCTGCAGGTACAATTGGTAATTTGTCTGATTTGATCGACTCAACTGAGATACCTAAGCGTCTTTTTGTGGTAGCAACACCGGAACCGGTTACTACTACTTCACTCAAAGCCTTCGTATCCAAACTAAGTTTCACATCAATAACCGCACTAGAACCTACGGTTACTTCTTTAGCTTCGAAACCAATCGAAGAGATTACTAACACATCTCCAACGTTGGCTTTGATAGCAAAGCTACCATTCGCTGCTGTTGAAGTGGCTGTCTTCGATTTTTTGATCGTTACTGTAGCGCCCACAACCGGTGCATCATTTGCGTCTGTTACTTTACCAGTAACCTGAACCGATTGCGAAAAAGCTACGTTGTAGGCGAATACTAACATCACCAACAAACTTTTTGCAATTTTTCCCATGTTGTTGTTTTACTTGAAGTTTATGATACAGTTAAAAAAGCCGCATTTTTTGGCTTGCAATCGTAGAGCGTTGGTGGCAACCAACGATGTTTACTAAGTTTAGGCTTACGACGAAAAACTCTGAATCATTACCAAATGATCTAATGAACACCACTGTTCATTACCCATTTGAGGCAGCATAATTTTTGAGCTTTCGTGCGAAAAAGGACTGGTCTTGGTACTGGTAAGAGACGCTTTCAAGGTGCTGGTCTGCATTTTCAACAACAATTTTTCGGTTGAATAGCTAGAGCCGGCGAAATGTTGGGTGGCGGAATTTGAATATCGTGTAGTAATGAAACTCGTAGTAACTCCTTTCGAAGGCAGCGCAACAGAACTATTGGGAAAGGAAGAGGGAACTGACGGTGAAACAGCAGATTTACCTAAAATCTGAGCAAAAAAAGCAGGTGTAACTACCAACAGCAGCAGATTAATGGTAAATATTGCAAATTTCCTCATGTCTTTCAGTTGTATTGTGGTCGCATTAAAAATAGATTAAAATTTCTTAACGGCCAAAAACTATGACAGGAGGTAAAATACGAGTGCTGCTTACTAATTATATGTTAACATATGTAAATAAAAGGTTGGCTTTAGGCTTTGCTTAACATATCTCTCTGTGAATCATGGTGTTATTTAAATATATGTTATCACATTAAAAATAATCATTAATTTTTATTTCTTCTTGAAAATAAATATCCCCCTCAAATTGAGGGGGATATTCCATAATAACAATATGAACAGTTTCACTCACTAAAGTTTCTTCAAACGTAAGGTATAATCACCCCAGTTTGCAGCACCTGTGTGGTTAAGTTTCAAGGTAATAGTTCCAGTACATGAGAATACCCAGTTATTTGTACCTACCGTTTTTACTTTAATATCATTGTCGAATCCTGCATATCCACCATAGGATTGAGCAGTTGCGATAGAAGCTGCACCAGTAGCTGCATTCACGGTAACCGTAACAGGTTGCTGATTGAAGCCGCCAAAGGCTGGGTTCGGATACACAAGTAAAGTAACAGAAGTTGCGGTTGCTGCTGAAACTTGAACAACATCACCTGCACTCCAGTCGGCCCAACCGTCTTCTAATACCTGAAAGTTTCCTGCAAAGCCAGTAGAGTTAAAAGGACAAACCACAATTGCGTTCCAGGTCATCGCCATATTGTAATTGGTAATACCCTGAAAAGCTGAGTTTGTATTCGCGGGATCAATGATACGTCCATCTTTCAACACCAATTGATTGTAGAAGGTATATTGAGTACCGGTTTTAAGAGCAGTTGGAGCAATACCCAAACCTGCAGCCAATTCAGTTGCAGTTACAACTAACTTGGTATCACCACTTAAAGGCACTTCCTTTACTTTTTTCCAAGCGGTTCTATTAAGGTTTGCCGCACCTTCAGTAGCATAAATAATAACCGAAGTGATAGGGCTACCGAACTCTCGTACTGTGATATCAGCAGAGGTTGTCGCCAAGTTGCCATAGTCCAAAATGCTATTGCCTTTTGAAACCAGCGTCACATAGGCGCCCACATCCATCGATTCGAAACTACCATAGGTCTCTACTTTTTTACAAGAAAAGAGCGTAGTAGTCAGTGTTGCGATGAACGCTAATGATACAAATATTTTACGCATAATTTTCAATTTTATTTGTTAAAGCCTGCGGGGTTGTTATCCCAAAATACATGTACGTCAACTCCTGATTTTTGGGTTCCGTTTAAGTTACGGTTCACGTGAACAGAAGGATAATACATTGAACTAGTGAAGGCACCTGGAGCTGTTACAATTGGCAATTGGAAATTTCCAGGTTTACCGGTTCTTCTGTAATTGTTATAAGCGTCAACTCCATTACCCCAAAGTGCAAGGTAGAATTCTTTCATAATTACATCCAAACGAGCGTCATTGGTTGTAGCGGCATCGTAGGTAGTAAGTACAGCAGCCACGTAGTTATCTTGACGAGTTGTAGATGGTACGTATGTAGCGTTAGGAGTAACGGCAATAGTTGCTGGGAAACCCAATACCTTTGCGAAGCTAGCTCGTATACCAGACTCTAACAAAGTACGTGCACTTCCTGTTGTACCCAACATTAAAGCAGCTTCAGCTTTTAAGAACTGCGTAAAGGCGGTTTGCCATATTGGCTGTATACCTGCGCCTTGGCCACCTCTTGTTAAGCTAACACTCGTACCTTGACCAGAATCAAAATCACCGCCTGCTGGATAAATCCCCCAAGTTGTACGCAATGGTCCATCAGGTGGAATACCACTGTTATCGCCATGATCTCTTCCCCAGAAACCACCGCCGAAGCCAGGAATAGGAGAACAGAAAGGCATGTCTGTTGTATAATGCGCAGGACGTGGAGCAACAGAACATGAAGAAGAAGCTGAGTTCACATCAGAACTGTTGATACGTTGACGGTACAAATAATAACGTGTGCGAGGGTCACTCTTGTCGGAAGTTGGGTTATTACTAAAAGTACCCTTTGTTTGATCGTATACCAATGCCCACATCATATAAGTTCCGATATAGTCTCCGGCACTTCCGGTAGCAGAATAGTTACCGTTGTAACGTGGGTGACGGCTATTGGGGTTGGTTTGCTTTGTAGAATACTTGAATTCGAAATCCTCTGCTTGAGTATCGATCAAATCATTCTCGGTTAAAAGTGCATTGATTTTCGCTGTTACAGTATTGTCAACCAAACGTGTTGTAACATAGGCTCTTAGCTTAAGTGTTTTAGCTAATGTAACCCATTTCTTAGCTCCGGTTGCATTGGTTGCACCATAGAACAAATCAAATACACCAGGGTAAGAACCGGGAGTTTTTGCTAAATCAGCAATTGCCTCATCTAATAAAGCGATCGCTTTGGCGTAAACATCCTTTCCTTGCTCTACTGTTGGGTTTACATTATCAGCACCTAAATTAGCATCAGTGTACGGTATGTTGCCAAAATAGTCAACTAATGTCATCATAGTATAGGCTTTCATTATTTTAGCCATACCTACTACAACATATTTCTTTTCTGCATTCGCAATAGGAATCAAAGCGTTTGCATGCTTAAATACAGTAGTATAAGCATTGTCCCAAAGTCCATCAAAACTTTGAGGTTGGTAAGCCGTACCATAGGTTGGTCCGTACATCACAATTTGTCGCGTTACCTGCATACCGTAGTCTGAGAAACCGTCGAACAATCCGGCGAATCCCAACTGCAATACATTCAGATACAAATCTGAACTCGCAGACTCAGGAGCAGGGGTATTGGGGTTGTTCAAATTGGAATCCAATTTGTCAGCAATCTTGCTGCAGGATCCAAGAACAGCCAAAACCATCAAGCTGTATATGATCTTTTTAATATTCATATCAATTCAATTTAAAATTCAATAATTAGAAGGTTACACGAATACTAGCACCGATACGACGTGAAGTAGGACCGGCCAATGTTTCGTAACCACGACCATTACTTACACCCAAGCTGTTAACTTCAGGATCGAAGTTGGTATACTTAGGGAAATAAGGCGCTAAATACCACAGGTTCTGACCAGAGATCGTTAAGGATGCTGATCCGAATGGAGTTTTAGCTAAATAAGAAGTAGGTAAGTTGTAAGATAATGAAGCTTCACGCAAACGAATAATCGTAGCATCGTAAGTGATCAAATCTTGCATTCCGAAGAAACCACTCCAGTTATTGAAATAAGCCTGGCTGGCACTAATTTGAACATCATTAGGTGTACCATCTTCTTTAACACCTGGAAGAATCAACGGCAAATAACGATCGAAATCAGTATCCTTCGTTAAACCACGACCCAACAAAGTACCGGGAGTATAAGCTAACATATCGCCACCTTTTGTATAATCCCATTGCATACGGAATGAGAATGCTTTATACGTTAAGGTAGAAATACCGGTTAATTTGTAGTCAGGATTTGGATCTCCAATAACGGTTAAAGAATTGTTCGAAACATAATCACCATTACTGTTTACAATACGTTGGCCAGTTTTGCTATCCTTAATTGTAGAAGAAGCCATGATCACACCTAAAGGTTGCCCTTCCAATACGAAGAGACCTTCGTTAGAGAAACCGGCGATACCAATTTGTTTAACATCAGTTGGCAAGTCAAATACCTTATTTCTATTGCGAGTAAAGTTGAAATCTACCTGCCAGTTCCAATCCTTGGTTCTAACAGCAGTGTAACCCAATGCAATTTCAATACCTTGGTTGCGAACCGAACCAGCATTAATTGATGTCACAGTAAATCCACTTGCAGGATCCAATGCGCGATCCAAGATTTGATCTTTTGATACACGATTGTAATAAGTGAAGTCTAAGCTCAAACGGTTGTTGATGAATTTTGCTTCCGCACCTACTTCAACTTCCGCCAATAACTCAGGCTTCAAATTAGGATTCGCCAAACGATCACTGATCGTATTTGAGTTCAATACAGTACCTACGCGATCTTGGAATACATTAGTGCTGATGTTCAATACGTTTCTAGTATTGTAAGGAGAACCGAAGTTCGCACTGGTTGCATAACCTGCACGCAATTTCAAGTAGTTAATAATCTTGTTGTTCTGTAATGCAGCAATTGCTGAAGTAGGAACAAATGAAACACTTCCACTTGGATAGAAGATAGAACGATTCGCTTTCTCCAAATTAGAAGTCCAGCTATTACGTCCACCAGCAGTGAAATACAAAAATTCCTTATATCCAAAAGTCGCTTGTGCAAACACACCTATTGACTGTGTAGCAGATTTAAAATCTAATCCGCCTCCACCTTCACTTGTATTCAAGTGGTTGATGAAGTTATCGTGATCAAACAAACCATACACCAATTGCTGAGTAGAACGTTGTCCATTCTGAGAATAAATACGCTCTTGAGAGTTGATACCCGCATTCACGTTTACATTCCAATTGCTGTTAATATCTGTTAAGTAATCAGCCAAAAATGCATGATCCCAAATAGTGTTGTAACCGTTGGCAGTACGATGCAAACCCAAGGTCCAATCAGATCCACCTACAGTGCCACCCTTGTTTTGACTCAAGAAGTTGTAATCACTGTAAGTATCGTATCCTACACGATAAGAAAGGGCCAATCCTTTCTTCACTTCATAACGCGCTTGAAGGTTACCATATACGCGGTTGATCTTCTGACCTGTGAAACTGTTGTTTACAGTCCAAATTGGGTTTTGAATATCGTTACCACCACGGTAGTAGATCGATGATTTGTCTACAGGGTTTTCCCAAGGCAAATAGTTAGCTCCATCTGCAGGGGTTCCCATCAAGTTTACGGCAATTGGAGTGTAAATCAAGTTACCGAATACTGAAGATACGGAAGGGTTAGAACCAAATGAAGTAGAAGTAGGAGGCGACTTGAAATCAGTAGAGGCATAGTTGAATGTACCACTGATAGTAAAATTATTCGCCAACTTAGCTGTACCACCCATACCGAAAGTGTTTTTGTAAACACTGTTACCGGGAGTGAAACCCTGATCATCCATATAGCTATAGTTCGCATTGAAATTCACGTTCTGACCTGAAGCAGCAACGTTCACTGAAGTTGTCTTCACGTGACCGGTACGGAAGAATTTCTTTACAGAATTATAGTAAGGTTTGTATTCATAAATCAAGTCATTACCATTACCGGGAACTTGCTGGAACTCAGGGAATACACCTTGTAACGCAGCACGATCGTAAGGGTGTGCTACTTTTACAGGAGTAGACTGGAAACGAGCTCCCCAGTTACTGAAGAAAGCCAATCCCAAACTTTGATCAAAACCACCACCATAAGAATACTGGTAGTCAGGCAAGTTTGAAACAGTGTTTGTAAAGTAAGATTGTAACACAGTTACTTCCGCTTTCTTATTGATTTTGCGGTTGGTACCGTTCTTAGTAGTAATAACAACTACACCGTTACGTCCCAACTCACCATAAAGGGTAGTGGCACTCAAACCTTTCAGGATACTCACGTTCTCAATGTTATTGGGATCGAGATCCAAGAAACGGCTGGTAGTAGTATTACCATAAACGAAACTAGATTGCGCATTGGTAGAGGCATCGAAAGGAACTCCATCCACAATGAATAATGGTTGTGAGCTACCGGAAATGGTGTTCACACCACGAATCACGATGTTTGTACCGGAACCAGAGATACCACTGGTTGCACCGATATCAACACCTGGTGCTTTACCGTTCAACAAACGAACTACGTCACCATCAGGGCGCAATTCCAACGCCTTCTTGTCTACAGTAGCAACTGCATAACCCAAGGCTTTCTTTTCACGGCGAATACCCAAGGCAGTTACAACCACCTCGGTCAATTCTTCTTTCTTAACTGTTAACTGAATTTTCATAGCAGTACCCGGTGTAGCTTTTACCTCAGTGGCTTGATAGCCCGCACCCGAGATAACCAATACTGCTCCTTCCTTAACCTGGATCGAGAAATTACCGCTGGCATCAGAGGTCGTACCCGTTTTAGTTCCTTTTACAAGAACACTAACTCCGGGAAGAGGAGCACCTGAGGCATCAGTAACACGTCCAGTAACTTCCTTTGTCTGAGCGAACGCTGTAGCAAATAGGAACAGCATACTCATAACCAGTGTTACGATTTTTCTCATGTCTGTTAGTTTTGTTGATAAATCTTGTTAAAAATATGCAAATGCCATCTAACGGCCAAAAACGATGACAAGCGGCACAATTAAATTGCTGCTTATTTTAATTAATCTTCATATTACAATAATATTCAATCTGAATATTGATTATCAATAAGTTAAGCATGTTTACAAATTCCTATATAAAAGACTAAACATCCACTTAATCTTAGTATAACTTGCTATATTTTAATTACTTATATAATTTTTTTGTAAACTATATACCTAAGCGCAAAAAAAAGAGAGCCCTTTGGCTCTCTTAGTATGGCATTAAAAATTTTTAATCCGATTTTAATCTTCTCGCCGACTATTGCCCAAAAACAACATTGCATACTGAGCTAAAGTGGCTATCGAGGCCAATGCTGCAATGGCATAGGTAGAAGCCGCCCATGTTAAAGCTTCTTTTGCCTGTGGGTATTCAACTGCATTGGTAATAGTTGATTTATTCAACCACGCCAAAGCCCTTCTACTCGCATCAAATTCAACCGGCAATGTAATTACAGAAAACAGCGTGGTAGCAGCAAAAAGAATGATCCCAACCAACAACAACGAAGGGAATACATTGATCATCAGCACCCCGGCCAACAATACCCATTGCACTATACTAGAGCTGAATTGCACTACCGGAACCAATTTGCTGCGCATGGTTAACCAAGGGTACGCATTGGCGTGCTGAACCGCATGCCCCACTTCATGTGCCGCCACTGCCGCCGCCGCTACCGATACTCCATGATATACTTCCGGGCTCAGGTTCACAGTTTTCTTGGTGGGATCATAATGATCACTCAGAAACCCTTGAACACTAACCACTTGTACATCATAAATGCCGTGAGTCCGGAGCATCTCCTGCGCCACTTCAGCTCCTGATAGTCCCGATCTTAAGGGCACGGCGCTGAATTTCTTGAATTTTGACTGCAAAATCCCCGACACTAGCATACTTAATCCTAAAAACAATAAGGAAACAATCCAAATAGAGGTTGTCATCTTTAATAATTTATACTTCAATTCCTCAAAGCAAACACCAGTTTTTTAAGACCCTCATTTCGTCAGATTTTAACAGAATTTAACGCGCAATTTGACAGCCCCTAAACCTATGAAAGCCAATGGCTGACAGTATAACAGCCATATTTATATAATTTTATTATTATATTTGTATATATTTGTTTTTCAATATATTATTAAATTTATCTTGATTTTTTGGGAAAACCTGTTTTCAAAAAAAAATATGAAGAAGAGGCAAAATTAATTTTGTTATCTGCAGCCAATTTGTAATTTAGTGGCAGAATTTAATGGGTTAGTAAGTAAAAGGTCAGCAGCAATGCTGGCCTTTTTACTTTGTATACATCTTCACTTCTTTTTTCCTCTTTGTACAATTTATTTCAAGCAATTTTTTGAGTGTACCTTTATCACATGAGTAAAGTGAAAACAAGTTTTTTCTGTTCGCAATGTGGTTATGAAAGTGCAAAATGGTTAGGAAAATGTCCTTCTTGTAATAATTGGAACACATTTATTGAAGAAACGGTGCAAAAAAATGCGGCGAAAACTTCTGAAACGAACTGGAACGACTATAATGAAGATAAACGAATCTCCAAATCAATTCCTATTGATGATATTACTTCAACAGAACAAGAACGTATCGTAACATCAGATCCTGAATTGAATCGAGTATTGGGTGGTGGCATTGTTCCGGGAAGTATTATTTTGGTAGCCGGAGAACCCGGAATTGGGAAATCAACCTTATTCCTTCAAAATGGATTGCAACTTACTTCACATAGAATACTCTATATCAGCGGAGAAGAAAGTGAACAGCAAATCAAACTTAGAGCCAATCGACTGCAAATAAAAAATCCCAACTTTTATCTTTTAACGGCTACTTCAACACAAACCATTTTTCAAGAAATCAAGAAAATAAAACCGGGTGTAGTGATTGTAGATTCCATACAAACACTTCAGTCACCATATATTGATGCATCGCCCGGAAGCATATCTCAAATCAGAGAAACAGCAGGTGAACTACAACGTTTTGCAAAGGAGACCAATACACCTGTTATCGTAATTGGTCATATTACAAAAGAAGGAAGTATTGCCGGACCGAAAATCCTGGAACACATGGTGGACGCGGTTTTGCAGTTCGAAGGGGATCGTCATTATGCGTACAGAATATTAAGAACATTAAAGAATCGTTTTGGCAGTACAGCTGAATTAGGTATCTATGAAATGGGAGGAAATGGTATGCGTGCCGTTACTAATCCAAGCGAAATTTTGATCACGCAGAAAGAAGAATTGTTGAGTGGAATAAGTATCGCAGCAACCATTGAAGGTATGCGTCCTTTATTAATTGAAGTACAAGCATTGGTCACTCAATCGGTGTACGGCACCCCTCAAAGAACGGTTTCCGGATTTGATACAAGACGTTTACAACTTTTATTAGCCGTTTTAGAAAAAAGAGGTGGTTTTCATTTCGAGAA
>DGDD01000133.1 GCA_002385265.1 Chitinophagaceae bacterium UBA3961 | reverse complement strand
TCCGATCTGTTAATAAGAACACGGTTACTAACCCAAACATCATTCCGAAGTTCAATGATCGTTGCTGAAGTGAACTTCCTCCATAATCTTCAATCTTTAATTGATAGGCATGGCTTAACCAATACGATTCTGTATTGATCAGAGCACTCACAATAAAGCATACAATTAATAATGTAACAGCTTTTATTGAGCGAAATTTTTTTCCATCAGTTCCAAAGAGTATAAAGTGCCCAAGTAATACAATAAGCACGATTGAACTGATTTGAAGAAACTTCGGAAGCACATAAAAAGGAAATGGTTCGAATACCAAATTGAGCTCAGAGAATTGAATCTTCATGGAATTCGCCTCAGCCGACCATCCACTGATCGGTTCAACAATAAGGCCGATTAAGAAAAAAGCATAGGTAATGAGAGTAAAATAGAGATCGTATTTCCGCCACTTGATTTGCATGATAAAAGATTTATGCAAGAATACCTTGCCATCGTTCTAAGCGGAAAAATAAGTGATAAAACATTCAAAAAATGGTACGAAACAAAAAAGGCCGGTATTCCGGCCTTTTCATTTATTCTCTTTCAGGAGCTAAAGATACTTTTTCAGGAGATCTCCATAAAGAAGAAAGCAACAGCTCTCTCATGAATAAGAACTCCTTTGGAAGTCTGTCGTAGAGCTTTGAAAACAATTCCTCGTGTGATAATAATTCTTGTTTCCATGTTTCGCGATCAACGAGCATCATATTATGGAATACTTCTCTATTGAAGTCTTCCAAGCCATTCCAGTCCATATCACGGTAACGAGGTCTCCAGCCAATTGGACATTCAACAGCGGCGGCTTTTCCTTTCACTCTTCCAACAATCCATTTCAGCACGCGGAGGTTTTGACCAAAGCCCGGCCATACGAACTCTCCCTTTTCATTTTTATTAAACCAGTTTACGCCAAAAATTCTTGGAGCATTGGGTAGGTCGCGTCCAAATTGAAGCCAATGGTTAAAATAAGATCCCATATGATATCCCATGAAAGGCAGCATAGCATACGGATCACGGCGAACTTTTCCAATTTCTCCAAACGCTGCGGCAGTCATTTCACTACCCATAGTGGCAGCTAGATATACACCAAAACTCCAATTGAAGGATTGGTAAACGAGTGGAACAGCTGTACTTCTTCTTCCACCAAAAATGAACGCCTCAATAATAACACCCTCCGGATTTTCCCAGTTCTCATCGATCGCAGGGTTTTGATACGCCGGCGCAGTAAAACGAGCATTGGGATGAGCTGCAGGTTTACCACTGTTTTTATCGTAAGGTTTGCCATGCCAATCGGTCAATCCATCAGGCACTTCTTTTGTCATACCTTCCCACCACACATCACCATCAGCTGTAATGGCAACATTGGTAAAAATGGTATTTGCCTTGATAGACTCCATAGCATTCGGATTTGTTTTGGCATTCGTGCCGGGAGCTACACCAAAATACCCTGCTTCCGGATTGATGGCATAAAGTTTACCATTTTCGCCTTTATGGATCCAAGCAATATCATCTCCTACGGTACTCACTTTCCAATCATCCATTCCTTTCGGTGGAATCATCATTGCAAAATTGGTTTTACCGCAAGCACTTGGAAAAGCTGCCGCCACATACGTTTTTTCGCCTTGTGGATTGGTTACACCGAGTATAAGCATGTGTTCTGCAAGCCAACCTTCTTCCTGTCCCATAACTGAAGCAATTCGGAGTGCAAAACATTTTTTACCAAGCAATGCATTACCACCATATCCACTGCCGTATGAGATGATCAAACGCTCTTCAGGAAAATGTGAGATGTATTTAACGGTGGGGTTGCAAGGCCATTTACTGTCCTCTTTTCCGGCTTCCAATGGAGCGCCATTGGTATGAACACATTTTACAAAACCATGTTGGTAGATATAGGGCAAAATGGATGCGCCCATTCTCGTCATGATTCTCATGTTCACCACCACATATTCAGAATCTGTTATTTGAACACCATATCTTGATAATGGAGATCCTACAGGTCCCATGCAAAAAGGAATCACATACATGGTTCTTCCTTTCATGGCTCCGGCAGTTAAGCCTTCCAAAATGTTTTTCATTTCTCGAGGTTCCATCCAATTGTTGGTGGGTCCTGCATCTTCTTTTTTTCTACTACAGATAAATGTTCGGTCCTCTACACGTGCAACATCACTAGGGTCACTGAAGCAGGCATAGCTGTTGGGGCGTTTTTCAGGGTTGAGTTTGATAAAAGTTCCTTTCTTCACTAGCAAATCGCATAAAGAATCGTATTCTTCCTGACTGCCGTTGCACCAATGAATATTGGTAGGTTGTAAATGATCCGCCATCGATTTGATCCAGCCCTCTAATTCGGCCTGGGCTGTTGAATGTTCTTTCGATGGAAACACAGAATAATGATACATAACAAGCTTGATTCGTGAGAGAATAAAAAACTAACGAATGCAAGTTAATTAAATTATATTTGGAAAGAATGATATTGATAGTCAATTAGTATGATTTGCCTCATAGCACAATTTTGCTTCATAAAATGAAATGGTTTTGGAAACTTTTCTGGCGATTGAAAGGTTGGTCAACTCAAGGCACCATTCCTTATAACGAACCTAAACTTCTGTTATTGGTGGGGCCTCATACAAGTTGGATGGATTTTGTAAATGGGTTGGCAGCTCGTTCTGTATTAAATATTCCCCACATTCGATTTATCGGTAAAAAAGAGCTGTTTGATGGCCCATTTGGTTGGTTTTTTTACGCAGCCGGTGGTAAGCCGGTTGATCGAAAATCTTCGCATGGGGTGGTGGGAGAAGTGGCGCATTTATTTAATACGCATCCTAAATTTTGGTTGGCAATGGCGCCAGAGGGAACCCGAAAAAAAGTGGACGGTTTACGAACCGGTTTCTATCATATTGCATCCGAAGCGAAAGTGCCCATTTTATTAATTGGAATGGATTATGAAAAAAAGAAGTTGATTGTAGACAAGCCCTATTTGCTTACAGGGGATCAACAGAAGGATTTTGAATACATCTATTCTTTTTTTGGTGACATCAAAGGCGCCTTCCCTGACCAAGATTTAAGGCATCTCAAACCTTTGCGTAAATTTTGAATTTCTGGAGAGTTTTTTGTTAAAATTGATGGCAGAACTTGGTTTAGCCAATACCTTTGCACTCCAAACATTCAAAACCAATTGAAATGACAAGTAGATTTTTATTACTGATCGTAGCTGTCGCAAGTTTAAGTTCTTGCGTAAGTACAAAAAAATTTAAGGCTGCTGAGGCTGCGGCTTTAGCTAAGTACAACGAGTTAAATGCTGCTTACCTAAAATTACAAGGAGATGTAAAATCTTGTAATGATGATAAGAATGAACTGGCAAAAAAGAACGCAGGTTTAACAGCAGAAGTTGATGGTTTAACAAAACAAATCGCTTTCCTCAAAGAAAACAACACTCAAGCGTTGAAGCAATTACAGGATCTATCTGTAATCTCTGCTCAACAAGCTGAAAACATTAAGAAGTCACTTGAAAACATCGGTGCAAAAGACAACTACATTCAAACGCTTCAAGAGCAAATGGCTCGCAAAGATTCATTAAACCTTGCTTTGGTTATGAACTTGAAAGGTGCTGTTGGAAGCATGGATGATCAAGACATCAACATCAAAGTTGATAAAGGTGTTGTATACATCGATATCTCAGATAAACTTCTTTTCAAAAGCGGTAAATATGAAGTAACTACTAAAGCTCAAGAAGTATTGGGTAAAGTTGCCGCTGTTTTGAAGAATCAACCTGAATTAGAATTCATGGTAGAAGGTCATACTGATAATGTTGCTTACAGCAATGGAGTTTTGGTTGACAACTGGGATTTGAGTGTGAAACGCGCTACTACTGTGGTTCGTTTGTTGCAAAAGAAATATGGTTTGAACCCTGCTAAAATGGTTGCAGCCGGCCGTGGAGAATACAAACCACTGGTTAGTAACGATACAAAAGAGAACAAAGCCATCAATCGTCGTACACGTATTGTTGTATTACCAATGTTGGATCAGTTCTTCCAATTGTTAGAACCAAAGAAATAATTAGCTCATGCTATAAAATAAAAGGCCGAAGTATTTACTTCGGCCTTTTATTATTTGTAAGGTCTATTAAGCATTCATCAATTTTTTCTTCCAAAACTCAACTGTTCGCGACCAAGCTAATTTTGCTGCAGCTTCATTGTATCTCGCGGTTGAAGTATTGTTGTGAAATGCGTGATTCACACCGGCATACATATAGAGTTCGTAGTCAATTTTGTTTTCTTTCAAGGCGCTTTCATATGCGGCAATCCCTGCGTTGATGCGTTCGTCGAGTTCTGCATAGTGTAATTGTACCGCACCTTTAATCATTCCCACCTGAGTGGATTCAGGTTGTCTGCCATAGAAAGCAACAGCAGCCTTCATATCGGCACTGTTTACGGCTAATTGATTGGCAATACCTCCACCCCAACAAAATCCTACACAACCTATTTTTCCGGTACTGTCGGGTCTCTTTCCAGCATAAGCAACGGTATCTTTGAAATTTTCTAAATTGGCTGCTGCGTCTAGTTTGGCAAATAAGGCTCGTGCCTCATCTTCATTAGCAGGTGTTCCGCCAAACGGAGAAAGTGCATCGGGCGCTACTGCAAGAAATCCCTCTTTTGCTGCTCTTCGAGCAACATCTTCAATATGCGCATTGAGTCCACGGTTTTCATGGATCACCAGCACTGTTGGGTATGTGCCTGCTTTTGCAGGACGGGCAATATAGGCATTCATGTTACCCGACTTTACCGAAAAACTCACCTTTTCGGTAAACAAGTCTTCGTCTGTTTCTGAAGTTTCAGCAATCATGTAGTTACCTTCAAGGTTCGGTAATACGTTCAATGCCGCCGTTAAACTTCCGGTAAGCAGTGCCAGACGTTTTAGAAAAACCTCTCTGCTGAGCGGTTTGTGCGTATACTCGTCGTAGAGTTTGATGATTTTTGGATCCATATTCTAATTTATTGCATTTCAGTCTACCTCACCTTTAGAAACTTGTTGAACGGCAGTGCGTACCAAATCATTCTCGAATCCTTTTTGAAGTAAGTGATCGGTGGTTTTAGAGAGCTTAACAAACTTGTTAACTCCTGGACCGCTTACAGACTTCCATTTTTTCTCCGTCAGGCGTTGCAGACAATCCTGATATTCCTGTTCATCAATGGCTTTCAATGCTTTTTTTATGCAATAGGGGCTTACCCTTTTTTGCTTTAGTTCATAGGTAATTTTCACTCGTCCCCACTGTTTCATTCTAAACTTCCCACCGGCAAATTGAATCGCAAAGCGCTCTTCGTTTAAATAGTCCTCCTCAATCAACTGCGATAAAAGCGTTTCCACATCTTGCTTATAGAGTCCAAAAGAATAGAGTTTTTCCTTCACTTCCTGATGGCAGCGTTCTTGGTAAGCACAATAGTGGCGAGCTTTCTGAAGGGCCTGCTCTTTTGTAAAGGTTCGTTGAAAAGGCATGACGCAAAATTAGCCCATTTCCTCCCCGTTTCCGCCCAAAACAGAGGTGAAAAACAACTGATTTTTACCCCCAAAACCTCCTAGAAATAACCGTTGTGCCGTAAAATCACAGGTAATCCACTATTTGGTAACATTCATACGCTTTTAGCTAAAAATCAGTAGTTTCGCCCCCTATAATAATTATTAACTCTGTTTATGAAGTTCATCGTTTCGTCCTCAGCATTATTGAAGCAATTGCAACAGATCAGTGGGGTAATTAATGCAAACACTGTACTCCCTATTCTGGAAGATTTTCTTTTTGAAGTAGAAAAGGGTAAGTTGACAGTAGTAGCGACTGACCTTGAAACTGTAATGAAAATTCAATTGGAAGTTGAAGCAAAAGATAGCGGTAAAGTGTGTATCCCTGCAAAAATCTTGATGGATTCACTCAAAAATCTACCTGATCAACCGCTCACTTTCAATATCGATAAAAATTTTGGTGTTGAAATTACTTCCGATAACGGTAAGTATAAAGTGATGGGAGAAAATCCAGATAATTTCCCTAAAGAACCGGCTGCTGATGATACCTCATCCTTCACAATGACCTCTAGCGCCTTGGTTACCGCCATCAACAAAACACTTTTTGCTGTGAGCACCGATGATCTTCGTCCGGCAATGACAGGGGTGTTTTTCGAAATGGATAAAAAGTTCATCCAATTTGTTGCTACAGACGCACATCGCCTTGTTCGTTATAAAAGAACAGATGTTGCTTGTCCCAAAGCAGGCAACTTGATCGTTCCTAAGAAACCTCTTACTTTATTGAAATCGGCTATGCCCGATAATGAAGACGAGTTAACTATTAGCTACAATGCGAATCACCTTTTTGTTCAACATGGAACTACTCAGTTGAGCTGTCGTTTGATTGATGCTCGTTTCCCTGACTACAAAGTGGTAATTCCTTCTGATAACCCATACAAGTTGAACGTAACGAAAGCCGATTTCCAAAGCGCTCTTCGTCGTGTAAGCATTTTCAGTAATAAAAGCACTAACCAAGTTGTTTTGAACATTACTGGAAGTGAATTGCAATTGGCTGCTCAGGATGTTGATTTCAGCTTTGAAGGTAATGAGCGAATGAAGTGTCAATACAATGGCGAAGACCTTCAAATTGCCTTCAACGCGAAGTTTTTGATTGAAATGCTGAATGCTGCAGAAAGCGACGATATTGTAATGGAGCTTTCTACTTCTACTAAAGCCGGTATCATAAAGCCAACAGATCAAGGCGAAAGCGAAGATTTGTTGATGCTTGTAATGCCGTTGATGTTGAACAGCTAATACAATTCCAGAAGAAATACTTTATATTAGTTCCCGCGAGTTTTCGCGGGAATTTTTTTTAAAGCTTGTTATATGCAAAACTTTCTCGAATTCTTCAGTCATATCAAAACCTGGCAATTGTTTCTGTGGGTGGCCTTTTGGATGGTAGGATTTGGTTTATTAGAGCAACTGATACCGGTTTTTGGTTTTCAATACAAAAGATGGAAGCATGCAGGAGTGAATTTGAGCTTCTTGCTCACTACCGCAGTAGTGAACTTTATTGTTGGATTAGCAACAGCAGGTGTTTATACATGGGTTCAAGATAAACAGATTGGAATCATTCACTGGGTTCCAATGCCCATTTGGCTTCAACTACTTGTATCAATTCTATTATTGGATTTTATAGGAATGTATTGCAGTCACTACGTGCTGCATAAGTACAAATGGTTTTGGAAGTTTCACATGGTGCATCATAGCGATACCCATGTAGATGTTACCACAGGAACACGACACCATCCGGGCGATTGGTTGATACGTGAAGCGTTTGCACTTACTGCAATAATCATTACCGGAGCGCCTGTTGCCTTTTATTTTGTGTTTCGATTCTTGAATGTAATTTTTACTTATCTCACACATGCCAATATTCGAATTCCGGCTTTTTTAGAATCCTCGCTGGGCCTTATTTTCGTGACACCCAATATTCATAAATTCCATCACCATTTTGAACGTCCTTGGACGGATACGAATTTTGGAAACATCTTTTCACTTTGGGATCGATTGTTTGGAACTTTTGTAAATGGAGATGTTACAAAAGTGAAATATGGACTAGATGTATTGGAAAATCGTTCTGATGAAAATGTATTGGAACAGTTAAAACTTCCTTTCGACTCCAGTATCAAAACGGATTATTAGCAGCAGAAGGTTCATTCACTTAATTTTGCAACAAATAAGATCGATGAAGAAAGTTGCGATGATTCCCGCCCGATACGCGGCTACTCGTTTTCCGGCCAAACTTATGCAAGTGCTTGGCGATAAATCAGTGATTCGTCATACGTACGACAATACCATTGCTACCGGCTTGTTTGATGAAGTGTGGGTGGTTACAGACAGTGATATCATTTTCAATGAAATTGTTTCCAATGGAGGTAAAGCGGTGATGAGTAAGAAAGAACACGAAAGCGGAAGCGATAGAATTGCGGAGGCCGTTGCCGATATGGAGGTTGATATTGTAGTGAATGTTCAAGGCGATACACCTTTTGTGAAGAGAGAACCGTTGGAACGCTTGTTGAATTGTTTCAACGACCCTTCCGTACAAGTGGCGTCTATGATGCAGGTATTAACCAAGCAGGAAGAAATTAATGATCCTAATTTTGTTAAAGTAGCAGTCGACAAAAACATGAACTCATTGTTTTTTAGTCGTTCTGTAATTCCCTATCCACGCGATACAAAAGCAGCTCTAACCTATTATGAACACATTGGTGTTTACGCATTTACCAAACAAGCACTGTTGAATTTTACAAACTGGCCAATGACGCCATTGGAAGCCGCTGAGAAGGTTGAATGTTTACGTTATTTGGAATATGGTGTACCCTTGCGAATGATTGTAGTTGATTATATGGGTGTGGAAATTGACACGCCTGAAGATATAGCCAAAGCCCTAAAAGTATTGGGTTCATAAAAAAAGGGTCTCGAATTTTCGAGACCCCTTTTTCTATTCTTTATCAACCAATTTCTTTTCAAGATCCTCCAAAGAAACACCTTTGGTTTCAGGTACTTTGGTAAGTACCCAGATGAGTTGTAATACCATCATGATTGTAAAGAAAACAAAGATGATATAGGGTTTGTCTTTTAAGATGCCGTCTTTGTCGTCTAAGAAAACAGGTGTAATCAATGTAATTAATGCTGCAAATACCCAGTGAACACTCGCTCCGAAACCTTGCCCCACAGCTCTTACCGAATTGGGGAACACTTCTGAAATAAATACCCAGATCACTGCACCCTGACCAATGGCATGAGCTGCAATAAATAATAATATGAAAAACAACAGAATGCTTGGTGAAGCTGCAGCATAGAAACACCATGCAACTGCCGCAAGGCTAATAATGTAGCCAAAAGAACCAATTACCAATAAAGTCTTTCTTCCAACTCTGTCAATTAAGTACAATCCTACAAAGGTGAACAGCAAATTGATACCACCAATGGAAATGGACTGGAACAAAGAATCTTTGGTAGCTACCCCGGCTCTTACCAATAATTCGGGTGCATAATAGAGAATGAAGTTGATACCGCTTAATTGATTAAAAAAGGCAACCCAGAAGGCCAGCATCAAAATGCGTCTGTATTTTGGTTTTAAGATAGAGTCATTGGACCCTGCAACATGCTTTCCTCCTTCTTGAATTTCTCTGATTGACTGTTCGATGTTTTCGGTTCCTAAAGTGGCCAACACTTTTTTGGCCCCTTCGATATCATTTTTCGAACTAATTAACCAACGCGGACTTTCAGGAACCGCCATTACAAAAACAGTATATAAAACCGATGGTATCGCTAGTACACCCAACATCCATCTCCAATCATTGGCGCCATCAAAGCCTTGTAGGAAGTAGTTCGATAAGAAGGCAATCAGAATACCAAACACAATATTAAACTGATACATCGCTACCAGTCTACCCCGCATTTGTGCGGTTGAAATTTCTGAGATATAGGTAGGTGCTACAACAGAAGACACGCCAATTCCAAGTCCGCCAAGAATTCTAAAAATGGAGAAAGTGTAAGGGTCCTGGGCCAAGGCAGACCCAAAGGCCGAGACTGTATAGATAATTCCAATTGCTAACAGTACCTTCTTTCTGCCATATTTTTCAATGGGCCCTCCGGCAAATAATGCACCTATTACCGTACCCCACAATGCGGCAGACATGATGAACAATCCGTGAAAGAAGGGCGTAGTATGCCATAGCTCTTTAATAGGAAGGTTCGCACCTGAAATAACTACGGTATCGAACCCAAAGATAAATCCGGCCAAAGCGGCCACAATGGAGTACATAAACAGTTTAGCCTTATTCATATGCAGCAAGTTTGATTCTAAGATAGGGAAGAAATTAAGAAGTAGGAACTAACAATTAATAATATATACTAATATCCTTGAATATCTTTAATTCATAGCTTGAGATGTTTCTGTACTTTTGCAATCAACTATTGTAGTTCCTACTATGAAATTCAGAAACTTTAAAATGGTGGGTTACGTTGTGTATGGACGTGGCTCATTTAACCAACTCGACGAAATATTAGCACCTCAAAGAAAAGGCGACGCGCCAATGATCTTCTTGGTAGATCATTTTTTTGAAGGAAAGCCCTTGCTGAACAGAATTCCTGTAAGAGGAAAAGATAAAGTGATTTTGGCCGATGTTACCTATGAACCTAAAACAACTCAGGTTGATGCTTTGGCCAAACAATTAAAAGAAGAGTTCGGTACTGTTAGTGGAATCATCGGTATAGGTGGAGGTAGCACCATGGATTTAGCCAAAGCGGTTGGCCTAATGATGAACAACCCCGGTTCCTCTGCCGATTATCAAGGTTGGGATTTGGTAAAAGTTCCCGGCGTATACAAGGTGGGAATTCCTACCCTCAGTGGCACCGGCGCCGAAGTATCGAGAACAACCGTACTTACGGGTCCTACCCGTAAATTAGGCATGAACTCCGATTTCACTCCTTTCGATCAAATTGTATTGGATCCGGAACTAACTGCTAATGCTCCCGCCAATCAACGCTTTTATACAGGTATGGATTGTTATATCCATTGTATCGAAAGTTTGGAAGGAACCTATTTGAATGAGTTCAGTAAGAGTTATGGAGAAAAAGCACTCCAGCTATGCCAGAAAGTATTTGTTGAGAAAGATACTTGGGATGATACTTGCGACGATATGCTGATGATGGCCAGTTATGCCGGAGGTATGAGCATCGCCTACTCTCAAGTTGGAGTTGCACATGCTGTTAGTTATGGCTTGAGCTATTTACTGGGCACCAAACACGGAATAGGAAACTGTATTGTGATGAATCATTTGGAAGAATACTATCCTGCCGGTGTGAAAGAATTCAAGTACATGGTGGAAAAGAATCAAATTGAGATCCCGACCGGAATTTGTAAAGGACTAAGCGATGAGCAATTCAATAAAATGATGGATGTGAGTTTGGGCATGAAGCCTTTGTGGGAAAACGCCCTCGGAGCTGATTGGGAAAAAATTATGACGCGTGATAAACTCCGCGCACTATACGAAAAGTTATAGCATAAAAAAGCCCCGGTCCTAAGATCGGGGCTTTTTGTAATTAGTTTAATAGTCAGAATAAGATGTAGCTTTCATTAGCCAGATATCTGCCTTATTTACATTTTTCTCATAGTACTTATTGCCGATCAAAGCTTTCCATTCAGGTGAATCTACAAACGCTTTCCAATGTTTATCTCTCTCTTCCATACTTTCAAAACTGGTCATGTACATTAGATTGGGCATTCTTGATCCGGCAATAACATCGCCATAGAAAATAGCATTGAAGTTTAATCTTTTGAAAAGCGTGATCTCACCTCCTTCATTGAACATTTCCACTTTGTTACGATAATATTTTTCAGTAGGACTTTCATAGCTTCTAAACTCATACACCTTCTTGTCAACTCCATTATTTAATTTGGGTAGTTGCAAATTAGTAGCCAATCTGAAAGCTTTAAGCACAATGGTCTCCATTCTTGTATAAGGAGCTTTATCATGAATTGCATTAATGTAAGAAGCGCCCTCTTTTTGATAGTCGGCATTGGCCAGTAAAGCAGCGGGTAATTGAACCAATTGGTCTAGCTTGCTGAGTGTGCTCACTACCACCAATAACTTTTCGGACGCCGTATCGTTAGCGATTGGTTTGAATGCGCCTACTTGTTTAATCCCAAATTTTTTCGCTGCAGGGATATACGCTTTTGAAAGATAATTATCCAAAACTGCTTCTTGTTCAGCGGTTTTGAAATGATATACATAAATTTGATAATAGTCTGATTTTTTAGTAGAAGTGGCCTGAGAAAAAGAAGACCAAACCGTGAAAGCAAATAATAAGCTGAGTAACCATTTCATATTTCAAGAATTAGACTGTAAATGTAGACCAAAATTCCAACCTTTTCAATTAAACAGATATTGAACATGAGTGTTCGAAAACAAACCAAGAAATACCTTAAATATTTGTACTTGCCCAATTTATTCGGAACAGACCGTACCAAGGAAATTTTGCAGGTAAATCCAACGATCGCCCCAGTTCGCCAGGAACCCGACCGAGTTGTAATTAATGTTTATGATTATGATGCAGATACTATTGAGAGCAAGGAATTGAATGCCATCGCTGCTTGTTTTCCTTATAAGAATAGCAATAAAATTACTTGGATCAATGTAGACGGCCTTCGCAAAGCTGATATAGAAACCATTTGCAACCATTTTGGAATTCACTTGCTTTTACAAGAAGATATATTAAGTATGAATCAGCGCCCCAAAATGGACGAAGTTGAAGGGGTCTTGTTCTGTTTATTAAATATGTTGTATTATAACTCCGAGAAGAATACCGTAGAAACAGAACAAATAAGTATCGCATTGGGCAAAGACTTTGTTATTAGTTTTCAGGAAGATGCAAGCAGAGATGTGTTTAACCCATTACGCCATAAACTCAGTATCGATAGAAGTCAGATTCGGCAAAGAAGTGCTGCCTATTTGCTTTACAATATGATGGACTTGATTGTAGACAACTACTTCACTGTGATGGAAAAGCTTGGAGAGCAAATTGAGTTGGTAGAGGAAGAAGTGGTTCGATCCAGCAACACACAAAGTTTAGCTAAGATCAATCAATTAAGAAAAGAGCTCATTGTATTGAAGCGTAATATTGTACCGGTCCGTGATTTACTCGGAAGTATCATCAGAAGCGAGAGTGAATTGCTAGATGATCGAACCAATAAATATTTCAAGGATGTTCACGATCATATTATTCAGGCCCACGACTTAACAGAGAACTACCGAGATATTATGGTGAGCATGCAAGACCTCTACATTAACAATGTAAATCTTAAAATGAACGAGGTCATGAAAGTGATGGCGATTGTAACTTGCTTACTGGCGCCCGCAACGGTTATAGGAGGAATATTTGGAATGAACTTCGATAAAATTCCCTACCTCCATAATGAATACGGTTTTTGGCTTGCCGTAGGGACCATGCTTTTTATTCCAATTTGGATGATTACAGTATTTAAAAGAAGAGGTTGGTTTTGATCAACTCTCATGAATACTCATAATTGGAACATGCGATTCCTTCACCAACGCTGCACTTCTGCTTTTATGGAATAATGAATCCCAGAAAGGGTGTTTTTTGGGTAAAACAATTACAAGGTCTAATTGATTTTTGATTGCAAATTGATCAATTCCTTCAGCAAATCCACTTTCAGGTAGGAAATGATATTTGGGTTTTACAGATTCGAGGATGGTTTCTAGATAAGCTGATTCCAATGCAGCTTCGTCAAAATCCTGTTCTTCATCACGAATGTTTAATACATGAAGTTCGGCATTAAAAGTACCAACCATTTCTTTGATCACATTCACCGGTGTAACGTTTACAACATCTCTGAAATCGCAGGCCAATCCCATTTTAGAAATGTGTTTGTAACTAACACCTCTAGGAATTGCAATTACAGGGTAACTAAGATGTTTTATTGCATGTAAAGTGGTGCTACCAAGAAAGATTTTCTCCAAACCTAGGTTGTCTTTCGAGCCCATAATTACAGCAAAAGGTTTCAACTCTTCTGTTTTTGTTTTCAATTCCTCAACCGTGTCTCCTAAAACAGCTTCAATGGATATTGGAAGTGATTCTCCATAAACATGTTGAAGTGATGCTCGGAGGTTTTGAAGTTGTTCCGAACTTGCTTGATACATTTCTTCAACACTAATTGACGCTACCGGAACTTCTGCTAAAGCAACCGGTATTTGATATGCATGAAACAATAAAAGCGAAGCATTTATCTCTTTAGCCATATCGGCCGCATATAAAGCCGCATTATGAGCTACCGGTGAAAAGTCTGTTGCAACAATGATTGTTTTCATACCCATTGATTTTGTTAAGTAAAGCTACTAGATTGAAATGGTTGGATGTAATGACTTTCATCATACGGTACTTTGATTTTATGGAAAAATGATGGAATCACATCCCATTGGAAACAACTTGCTATGGCTGAAACTACTAGTGCCTCATCCGGCTCAAAGCCCGGTGTCGCCAAATCAAAGAAATTGTCGACAAGGGTTGATTTAACGCCCATGGTTGATCTCGGCTTTCTGCTTATAACCTTCTTTATTTTTACAACTACCATGGCACTCCCGAAGGCTACTGATTTGAAAATGCCGGATGACACGCCCACACCGAAGCCAAACAAACTCGAAGACAAGTATGCATTAACAGCCTGCTTGATGGACGACAACAAGGTGTTTTACTACCGAGGAGCACTAGAAGATGCAATAAAATCGCACTCGTTTTCTATCACAAACTATGATGTAAAAGCGGGTTTTGGAGAAGTAATTCGAAATATACAGAATGATTTAAAAAAGCAGCGCTATAATAGAGATGATCTGATGCTTTTAATAAAGCCGTCTTCTAAAAGTACCTATCAAAATACGGTAGATGCTTTAGATGAGGTTATGATCAATGAAATGAAACGGTATGCAATTATTGATTTTCCAAAAGACGAAGAGGAATTAATTACTTCATTGATGAAGCAAAATAACTAGCCACCCGTTCTCGAAGGTTCATCTGAATACTTACATAATACAAATTGATATCACCAATATGATAGTTATTGGTTCGTAACAGAAAGCTACCGGGAAAATTCGGTTTACGCGTCCAGAGTACACCATTGCTTACTTGTGCGTCGGCTACACGGCGCACAATTTTATTAAACTTCGTTAAAACAGCGCCGGGATTATTAGATCGATTCACTTTAGTTGTGTCGGTTGTCCAAGATAAAGGATTGGTAATCCACCAGGGTTCTTCCTCGGTTTGAACAAAGCTAGGCGTGAATCCTATTTTATACGTTCTCCATCCACATATACACTGTGTTTCTTCCGGTGTTTTGCACAAGGAAATTGATTGGTAGTTTTTGCCAGGTATATACATTCCTATTAAGTAGGCGGCTATCAATTGTTTTTTTAGCGAACTGCCATCAATCAATTCTTTTATTAAACGTATGGCATGTGTGCTACCTTGACTATGTGAGGCTATTATAAAAGGTCGACCTTGTATTTCATTTATAAATTTAGTAAAAGCATTTTTAACATCGGAGTAAGCAGTATCAAAAGCCCTCAATGCTGTTACAGTGTCGGTTGTGAAATAAGACTTGATGTGCGCCTGTCTGTATCTGGGCGCATACAAATCATATTCATTGAAAGCGCTTGCTTGAAATAGTATTGAAGAGTAGTCGGTTTTTGCATTCAGTTCTGCGTCATTTAAAGAAGCATTCCAAATTTCATTTTTGTAATCGGTTAATGTAGTTGGGTGTACAAAGAAAACGGCAACGCGCTTGTCGACCTTATGATTTTCTTGTAGTGGATGAGGAACACTATCGGAGGGGTCTGATTTTAAGGGATGAGCTGCCCAATAGTAGAGGTCACTGTAATTAGGGTTTTCGGTTTTACCGGCTACTTGATAGCCTGATACATATTTTTTATACGTTGGTGCACAAGAAAAGAGCACAATGCTGGTGAAAAGGAGAAAGCGGATAAGTCGTAAAGCCACAGTTGAAAGCTAATTTAGAGCCAAATTTACCCCATTTTTTCGCCATTTATCATTTTGGAGAACCCCTCTTCAGAAATCCATAAATTTTTTTTATTATCCTGGTGGTTTTATAACTATATATATATCAATAAGATAGATTTATAACAGCATCTCTAGCACGACTATTACTGGAAAAAAATTAGTACTATGTGTTGCATAGTACAATAAAATGCCCTTATCTTTGTATTGTCAATGAATAAATGATTGAAGTGCGCCGAAGTTGAAAAAGAACCTTATTCGAACCTTATTCTTGGAAAAATCAATTTCGGCCACTTTTTAAAAACAGAAAGTATATGAATATAGAGAACACACAGAGTCAGATGCGAAAGGGAATTCTGGAGTTCTGCATTCTTTCGATCATTCGCCGCGGGGAAGCTTACCCAAGTGATATTGTTGAAGAAATGCGAGGAGCGAACCTTCAGATTTTGGAAGGCACCTTGTATCCCTTGCTAACTCGTTTGAAGAATTCTGATATGTTAACCTACCGCTGGGTGGAAAGTAATTCAGGACCTCCCCGCAAGTATTTCTCGCTTACGCCCAAAGGAGAGGCTTTTTACAACGAATTGGCCACTACCTGGAACGAACTGGCGAACGCAGTGAACACCTTAGCGAGTAAACGAGACTCGCTTAGCAATAACATGAATCCCGGATCTTTTGAAAACCCAACTAACTTCTAACCTTCAACCAACACAAACTTTAAACAATGAAAAAGGTCATCAATATAAACTTTCAAGGCAGGGTGATTCCTATTGAGGAAACTGCGTTTGAAATGTTGAAACAATACATCGATAGTTTGCGTAAGTATTTCGCAAATGAAGAAGGCAGCAATGAAATTATCAATGACATTGAAAGCCGTATTGCAGAATTGTTTGGGGAGCGTTTGAAAAAAGGGGTTACCTGCATAACAGATGAGGACGTAAACACGATCATTGCGAATATGGGTCGCCCGGAAGATTTCGACGCTGTTGAAAACGATTCTACGTATACACAATCAACAAAAACTGAGTCAAACACTTATTCCAATCAGCAATCTACTTCTAATTCCGGTAGTAGCACCAACTATGGCTCTACTACTGAGGCCAGAGGCCGTTTGTATAGAAATGACGATGATAAGATAATTGGTGGTGTAGCAAGTGGCTTGGCCAATTACTTCAATATTGATCCGGTTGTACTTCGGATTGTATTTGTGATTTTATTCGGTGCTCTATTTTGGGTGTACCTCTTGCTATGGGTTGTAGTTCCATCAAAATCAATGCACACCAATGTTACGAAACGCTTGTTCCGTAGTTCTGAAGAAAAGGTAATAGCGGGTGTGGCCGGTGGTTTAGCTGCATATTTTAATGTAGCCGTTTGGATTCCCCGTTTGATTTTTGCTTTCCCGCTCATCTTTGGAATCTTCTCAGGAGTTACAAATTTCTGGTGGGATAGCTGGGACATTTGGATGGGTCCAAGAATCATCACTGGATCACTGGGCACCACTTTGTTCTTTACCTATGTTGTACTATGGATTGCTGTTCCGGTAGCAACTAAAGCTGCCGAAAAGCTTGAAATGAAAGGTGAAAAAATTGACGTGAATTCGATCAAAGAAACAGTGAAAGCTGATATCGAAAGTTTCAAGACCAGAGCAGAGAAATGGAGTCAAGAAGTAAAGCAAGATGCTGAGCGTTTTGGAGAAAGAGCAAAAGAATTTGGAAAACAAGCGGGCAGTTCTGCACGTAATTTTTCTCAAGAAGCTGCTCCAATTGCGAGAACAGCAAGTTCAGGTATTGGACACATTATCAGTGTCATTTTTAAAGCATTCTTCCTTTTTATTGGCGGTATTATGTTACTAGCATTATTCGGAGTTCTTTTAGGTTTATTGGTTGGTGGTTTTGCCATCATCCCCTTGAAAGACTTCATCATCGCAGGTTTTTGGCCTAACCTGTTAACTTGGGCCACCCTTATTCTTTTCCTTGGCGTTCCAATTGTTGGCTTGGTTACAAAACTCATCCGTAGCATTATGGGTGTGAAAAGTAAGAAACCTTATTTAAGTATGGCTTTTGGGTTGCTTTGGACCGTTGGATTGATCAGTTTGATTTTCTTGATCTCAATGGTAACTAGAGAGTTCAAAACAAAGGACAATGTTGAACAGGCAGTAGTATTACAAAAACCTAGTACCGACAAATTAATCGTTGACGTAGAGAAAAGAACTTGGAGAGACAATCGCAACGAATTCTGGGGATGGGATATGGACGAAGATTGGACTTTTGCTGATGGTGATAGAGATTCAGTGTTTTTGAATACTGTAATGATCGGAATGACAGAAAGCAAAGACAATGAGTTCCATGCTTACCTACTGAAATCTGCTAGAGGAAATACCACAGTAAAAGCTAGACAAACCGCCGAAAAAATTCATTTCAATCTTGTTCAAAGGGACAGTTTACTTGTACTTCCTTCTCGATTCTCTGTGATGCGTCAGGATAAGTTTAGAAATCAACAAGTAGTATTGATATTGGAAGTGCCTGTTGGAAAGAAAGTAAAATTCGGCTATGATATTGAACACTACAATTACTTCGATATCAATGTTAGAAGAAGAGGCATCAGTATCAATTCTTATGACAATGACTACGATACTTGGAGAGGATTGTATATCCCTGAAGCAGGAAGAGAATATGTAATGACCAACAAAGGAAACTTTGAAGATGTTTCCAGAATGGATCAAGATGCTCTTAAAAGAGGCGAATACAAGATAAAAGATCAGGAGCCTGCTAAAGAGGAAACACCCAATGGAAATACAAAGCCAGAACAAAAGGGTGGTAATTACAGATACCGTGATACAAAGCCGGAAGTTACTGTGGATACTGCTGTAAAAGCAACCACTAAAATTAAAACCAAAGAAGTGGGGGATTTGATCTCCAACCAAAAGAATAGCCATGAAAAAGAGGAAATTGATGAACTCGCTTCTTACGATATTTTCGCTCGAATGTTAGAACTGTAGACACCCGCCGCCGCATCCATTAGGGCTGTTGGCGGGGTTGAAGTTGGAACAAAAGGCCCCGGTCGCGGGGCCTTTTTATTTAATTGGATGCCAACATTCCTTGTTTTATTTTTGCGCTTCAAAATCTTGCTTGAATGAAGAATACTCCTTTTACTCAGAAACACATTGCGCTTGGTGCTAAAATGGCTCCTTTTGCCGGTTATAACATGCCCATTAGTTACAGTGGTATTAATGATGAACACGCTACAGTTCGCAAAGCAGTGGGTGTTTTTGATGTAAGCCATATGGGAGAATTCATTTTGAAAGGTGAAGGTGCATTGGCCCTCATTCAAAAAGTTACGAGTAACGATGCATCAAAACTCAAGAATGGCCAAGCTCAATACAGTTGTTTGCCCAACGAACAAGGAGGCATCGTAGACGACTTGTTGGTTTATTGTGTAGAAGAGAACAAAGTATACATGTTGGTTGTAAACGCTTCTAATATTGAGAAAGATTGGAACTGGATCAGCAAGCACAATACCGACAATGTTGAAATGCATAATATCTCTGATAAAACAGCTTTGTTAGCGGTTCAAGGCCCCGAAGCAACTAAAGTGATTCAGAGTTTGACGAGTATGGATGTTTTGAACTTAAAGTACTACACGTTTGCAAAAGGTGTATTTGCGGGAGTTGAAAACGTACTGATCAGTGCAACGGGCTATACCGGTGCGGGCGGAGTAGAAATCTATTTTGAAGATGTAAATGGTGCAGCCGATAAAATATGGGATGCTATTTTTGAAGCCGGCGCTTCGTACGGCATTAAACCAATTGGATTAGGAGCTCGTGATACCCTCCGTTTGGAAATGGGATTCTGTTTGTATGGCAACGACATCGATGACCAAACCTCACCTCTGGAAGCAGGATTAGGCTGGATCACAAAATTTACAAAAGAGTTTACTGCAAAGTCAATTCTTGAGCAACAAAAAGCAGCAGGGGTAACAAGAAAGTTGGTTGGATTTGAAATGATCGACAAAGGAATTCCCCGTCATCATTATGAAATTAAAACGGCAACAGGTGAAACAATTGGATTTGTGACTTCCGGAACCCAGTCTCCTAGCCTATCTAAAGCCATTGGTATGGGCTATGTACAAACCGGCTACGCCACCATTGATTCAGAGATATTTGTTGCTGTTCGAGATAAATTATTAAAAGCAAAGGTGGTAAAATTCCCTTTTGCATGATTTTTGAATAAAGCGGCATAAACGATCTTATGCCGCTTATTCATTTAACCACCTTTATTGAGGCACCTGTACAAAAGGTGTTCGATCTTAGTCGCGACATCAGCTGGCATGAAAAATCGATGAAACACACCGGTGAAAAGGCCGTAGCGGGCGTAACCATGGGGCTGATTAATTTGGGAGAATCCGTTACTTGGAAGGCCAAACATGTAGGAAAGCAACGGTACTTGACGATGAAAATTACCGAAATGCAAGCACCGAATAATTTTACAAATGAAATGACCAAAGGTGATTTCAAATCAATAAAGCACCAACACTTTTTCAAATCAATTGAAAATGGCACATTGATGATTGATCTGTTTGAATTTAAAACTCCTTATGGAGTGGTTGGATCCTTGTTTAATCAGTTGTACTTAACAAACTATCTTAAAAGGCTGCTTGAATTGAGAAACAAACAATTGAAAGAAGCCGCGGAACGGCACTAAAGATTTGAATTATGAGTAGTGAAAAACCCACCCTGTTTACTTGTGTATCTCCCGCGTTATTGCATTTATACGATTTGAAGAATACGGTAGTAGTTGTAATTGATGTATTCCGCGCCACATCTACCATTGCTTCTGTTTTGCATCAAGGTGCAAAAGAAATCATTCCTGTAGATACTGTGCCCGGTGCGATAGAAATAAGTGAAAAGATTGGAGGTATTGCAGCAGGAGAAAGAGATGGTAAAATAGCTGATGGGCTTAGTCACGGAAACTCTCCTTTAGAATATCCAAGATCGTTTATCGAAGGAGAAACACTGGTGCTAACTACTACAAATGGAACCAAGTTATTGCACATGGCTTTGAACAATGGAGCAGAGAGTATCATTACTGGTTCCTTCCCTAATTTATCAGCTGTTTGTAAATATCTAATTGAATCGGGAAAGAATGTAGTACTCGGTTGTGCCGGTTGGAAAGATCGATTCAATTTAGAAGACACGCTCTTTGCCGGTGCCGTAGCATCCAGAATAAAAGAACATTTTACCATTCATTGTGACAGTACATTGGCTGCTCAATTGTTGTACGAACAGCACAAATCTGACCTTATTGGTTTCGCACCAAATATCACTCACTACCACAGATTGGTGGCTCGTTTTGGATTGATTGAAGACATCAGATTCTGTCTTACTGAAGACTGTGCCCCCGTACTTCCCTACTATACTAATGGGAAACTAATAGCAAAATGAGCCCTAAAGCATGATTCAAGGCAATAAAAATGCCCAAAAACCGTTATTTAGATGGGTAAAATTTCGCTTTTTTCCATTTTTGCATTAATATTGCCCTAGGAATAGCTGATAAGTCGCAGCTCAAACCTCTCAGCTCGTCAGTATTTCTTTCCATTCATTTATTAATTCAATTCACTTTTTCAACTCAAAAAGACTGCCCGTCTTAAGAATTTAATCTTTCAAGTATTGTTATGTACGATATCCTCCAATTGAACGACATGCTCGTTCCTGAACTCCTAGACATTGCCGAACAACTTAAAATTCAGAATGCCAAGAAAATGGACAAGCAAGAACTTGTTTACAAAATTCTTGACAAACAAGCTGTAATTGCTAGTGAAGACAAATCGGGTTCAGACGATAAAGGAAAGCGTAAACGCATTATTAAAACCACTACAGGAAATGCTACAGAAGATGCAGAAGTTGTAAGTGGAGATGATAAGCCTAAAAAAGATATAAAGAAAGAGCCTGTTCGTAAAAAAATTCCAATTGAAAAAGCGGGCCCTATTAAGAAAGGACGCAAGAAAGAGGATGATGATACAGACATGGAAACTGATACGAACAATTCTGTTGAAAGCGAGCATACATCAGAAATAGCGAATATCGATTTTCAACCGGCACAAACAGAAGCTAGTTCTATTCAAGAACCTGGCCTGCCCATTGAACCGGCACCGGCTCCTCCTCAGCAAAATTTCAGAACCTTTCAGAACCAGAAGAAAGAACCAGTATTCAATATAGAGTTTGATGGTGTTATTACCGGTGAAGGTGTGTTAGAAATGATGCCTGATGGATATGGATTCCTGCGCTCTTCCGATTATAACTATTTGTCGTCTCCGGATGATGTGTATGTATCTCCTTCTCAAATCAAACTGTTTGGTTTAAAAACCGGGGATAGCGTGTATGGATCAGTGCGTCCTCCAAAAGAAGGGGAGAAATACTTTGCGTTATTGAAAGTAGAAACAATTAATGGAAAAAGTCCGGAAGAAGTAAGAGACCGCGTTCCTTTCGATTACTTAACTCCATTGTTCCCATTCGAGCGTTTAAATTTGTTTACTACACCTTCTATATACAGTACAAGAATCATGGACTTGTTCACACCGATAGGTAAAGGACAACGTGGTTTGATTGTAGCACAACCAAAAACCGGTAAAACGGTGTTGTTGAAAGAAGTGGCCAATGCCATTGCTTCAAACCATCCGGAATGTTACTTGATGGTGGTGTTGGTTGATGAAAGACCGGAGGAAGTAACGGATATGGAACGTAGTGTTAAAGCAGAAGTGATTGCCTCTACATTTGATGAGCCGGCAGAAAAGCACGTGAAAGTGAGTACCATAGCTTTGCAAAAAGCAAAACGTTTGGTGGAGTGCGGACACGATGTGGTGATCTTATTAGATTCAATTACCCGTTTGGCTCGTGCACATAATACAGTAGCTCCCTCCTCAGGTAAAGTGTTGTCGGGTGGTGTGGAAGCCAATGCCATGCAAAAACCAAAGCAGTTTTTTGGAGCGGCAAGAAAAGTAGAACATGGAGGGTCCTTGACTATATTGGCTACAGCATTAATTGATACCGGTTCCAAAATGGATGAGGTGATTTTTGAAGAATTCAAAGGTACCGGTAACATGGAATTGCAACTCGATCGTCGTTTGGCAAACAAGCGTATCTTCCCTGCCATTGATATTGTAGCATCTTCAACTCGTAGAGATGACTTGTTGTTAGAAAGAGATGTTCTTCAACGTGTGAATCTTCTGCGTGTTTACTTGAACGATATGAATACGGAAGAAGCGATGCACGAATTGTTAAAGCGCATGCGCGGAACCAAGAGCAACGAAGAGTTTCTCGCCAGCATGAACGGATAAGCATTCTTCTAAATAAATTATAAAGGCTGATTATTCAGCCTTTTTTGTTTCCTTTATTACAGACTATGGCTGTTCAGAAATTAAATGTTGAAGCGTTTTTAGAACTGGCACAAAGCTACCCGGTATTAGATGTTCGTAGCCCTGGAGAATACAAGCACGCACGAATTCCGGGAGCTCACTCAATGCCTTTGTTCTCTGATGAGGAGCGCAAAGTAGTTGGAACAACCTATAAACAACAAAGCAGGGAAAAAGCCATCAAAGTAGGGCTTGATTATTTTGGTCCGAAAATGCGCCCTTTTGTGGAGCAGGCTGAGGCATTAACGAGTGATCAGTTAAACCCTTCAAAAACCATTTTAGTTCATTGTTGGAGAGGTGGAATGAGAAGCGGTGCAATAGCCTGGCTATTGGATCTTTATGGATTCAAAGTATATAGTTTAGTAGGTGGATACAAAAAATTTAGAAATTGGGTGATTGACTACTACAAATCATCTCATCAATTAAGTTTACTGGGAGGCTATACAGGGTCTGGAAAGACATGGGTGTTAAAGGAGCTCGCAAAATCGGAATTGGTATTAGACCTTGAAGCGTTGGCTTCCCATAAAGGTTCCACTTTTGGGCATTTAGGAATGCCCGAGCAGCCAACTCAAGAGCAGTTTGAAAACCTTCTGAGTTATCATTTGTATTTTCTTAAGAAGAAGAATGCTGATGCACCTGTTTGGCTTGAAGATGAAAGTCAACGTATCGGGCACGTCAACATTCCTCATGCATTTTGGGCTCAAATGAGGGCAGCACCTCTCTTATTTTTAGATATTCCTTTCGAGAAAAGATTGGAGTACCTGGAATTAGAATACGGTAGTTTGGATAAAGAGAAAATGGTGGAATCTATTGAACGCATCCAAAAGCGCTTGGGACCGCTGGAAACAAAAACAGCTATTGCCTTCTTGAGGGAAGGGAATATTAAAGAGAGTTTTAGAATTTTATTGAAATACTACGACAAGTATTATACAAAAGGGCTCTTGAACAGAGCAGATTTAAAAGACCAACTTAAAAAAATAGAATGTGCTGATGTAAACGCATTGGCAACTATTGAGCGAATAAAGCAAGTATATGAGTGAAGAAATTAAACTGACACAATATTCAAGAGGTGCCGGATGTGGCTGCAAAATAGCGCCAAAGGCTCTAGAAACAATATTAAAAGATGCATGGGTAGATGGTAAAACCTTTCCTTCATTACTAGTGGGTAATCAATCGAAAGATGATGCGGCTGTTTACGACTTGGGTAACGGAACATCATTAGTGGCAACCACGGATTTCTTTATGCCTATTGTTGATGACCCTTACGATTTTGGACGCATAGCTGCGGCAAATGCCATCAGCGACGTATATGCGATGGGAGGTAAACCCTTGGTAGCTTTGGCAATTTTAGGCTGGCCGGTTGAGCAACTGCCCTTGGAATGGGCTACAAAAATAATTGAAGGTGGAAGGTCCGTATGTGCAGAAGTTGGAATTCCGTTGGCCGGCGGTCACAGTGTTGATACTACCGAGCCATTGTTTGGCTTGTCGGTAAATGGATTGGTGTTAAACAAACACTTAAAGCAAAACAATAGCGTAAAAGAAGGAGATCTTCTTTTTATTACAAAACCATTAGGCGTTGGCGTACTTACAACGGCAATGAAAAGAGGACTACTGCAATCAGAACATAAGGCGCTTTTACTAGACACCCTTACTACCGTCAATACAATTGGTTATGAACTTGGGCAGTTGGATGGTGTTACGGCCATGACCGATGTAACAGGATTCGGAATATTAGGGCATCTTACTGAAATGGCCGAGGGGAGCGGGTTGACAGCTCATTTGCAGTATTCTAAACTACCACTTATCGAAGGCGTTTCAGACTACATCAAGCAACGAATTTTTCCGGATGCAACTAGTAGAAATTGGAGCAGCTATAGTGCAGGTGTACGTTTTGAGAAAGGCGTGAATGTAATGGAAGCATTTACATTGCTTCCCGATCCTCAAACAAATGGAGGAATCTTGTTTTCAGTACGACCTGATTCTGTAGAAACAGTAATCGATGTATTGAAATCGAATGGGCTTTCAGATTTCTGCAGCCCCATTGGAAGTTTTGTGCAAGCAGGAGAAAAGCGAATTGAAGTATTGATTTAAGCGCTTAAAGAATCTATGGCTTTGGCTAAAGCGTGATCTTTTTCGGTAACAATGTCACCTGCATCATGCGTGTTTAACCATATTTCAACTTGATTCCAAACATTGCTCCAACGAGGATGGTGGTTAGCTTTTTCTGCCTCAATAGCTACTCGTGTCATAAAGGCAAATGCTTCTGAGAAGTTTGAAAAAACAAATTTTTTATACAAGGCATTTTCTTTTTCAATCCACATATGAAGAAGTTAAAAGATCAGATTTGATTTGCTTTTGATTTTTACCGGGGAAACTTCAACTACCAATTGTACAGCAGGGATGGATCGAAGGGTTTTGGTAAGGTCTTCCAAATAATCGGAACTTACAACATCACCTTTCATCAGCCAAATAAAATCAAGGTGCTTCATTTCCGGCAACAAGTACTCTCCATCGTTTTGATTGCAGTACACATAATGCACCAAACTACTGTTGGGCATGGGGTATTCAAAAATTGAGAAGTAGTAGTCGCGTTGTTTTCTCCTCAACTGAACTTCTAAATCAGCGTTTCTTCTAAAGTCATAACTCAACAATTGATTTAGCTGCCAGCAGATTTTATAATCATCTACCGGCGCTACCACTCCGAGGATTAATGTATCCTCGAAGAATTCTTTTTCCATTTCGTCTAAATCAATTTTGAGTTTCATAACTAGAACTGAACTTCAGTTGAAGCAACGGCTTCTCCTCTCTTATATTTAACGGTTGTTTTGTCGCCTTTTTTAAATTTCCCCAATGCTTGCATGTATGCTTCAACGGTATTGGTAGGGAAATCGCCTAGTTGTAAGATAACATCGTTTTTTTGAATTCCTGCTTTTTGTGCAGGTCGACCCTCGGTTACACCGTCTACATGTACTCCGGTTCCGGCATAGGTATAGTCGGGCATGATACCCATGCTAACACTGAAGCGGGCAGAAGTAGTGGTTTGTGAGATCGGAAGAGCGT